>JACDEQ010000345.1 GCA_013816225.1 Armatimonadota bacterium
TGGCGTTGTTGGGAGTCTCCTCAATTCGGCGTTAATCCTCGGTCGGGAAGCGAAATGGTTCGAGGTTTATGATCCGGGGCGGAAAACACCGAGGGCCCTTGGCAATTTCCTCAAGGAGAACCTTACTGCGGTAAAAAACTTTGCCGAATATCTGGCACCCGGGGAACTCGCTTCCATTGACGATTTGAAAATGGGCTCCGGAGCGATTGTCCGCCAAGGCTTGTCAAAGATCGCTGCCTATCGCGACACATCTGGCGTATTTTACCTGAGATCCGCAGCATGCACACATATCGGTTGCCATCTACACTGGAACTCATTCGAGACCTGTTGGGATTGTCCCTGCCACGGTTCGCAATTCGCGGCTGATGGAACGCCGCTGAACGCTCCCGCCGTTGCGGAACTCAAGCGGGCGGAAGATAAAAGCTAATTTTTGGATTGATGGAAGGCCCATGGGCCTTCCATCAAAGCATTCGATCTTAGGCGGCCTGCGCCGTTTCCGCGTGCTGGTTTACTTCCGACTCGGCCAACTGCGTGAGCGCGCTGTCGGTATTCTTCTCCTCCTTGAGGGTAGCATCGAGAAGCTTGACCGCGTCCTTGTAGCCAAGCTCGTTCGCCCAGGTCTTAAGCGTACCGTAACGGGAAATCTCATAGTGTTCGACAGCTTGGGCCGCAGCAAGCAGCCCGGCATCAAGGGCCGGCATGCCCTTGTACTCGTCCATGATCTCCTTGCCCTCTTCGAGGATACCCATGATGGCATCGCACGTCTTCCCCTTGGGGCTTTCGTCGATTGACGCAAAGACCTGATCCAGCCGCTCCACTTGCTGGTCTGTCTCAGCCATATGCTTTTCAAACGCCGCCTTGAGCTTCGGCGACTGGGCCGCCTTGGCCATCTTCGGCAACGCGGACAGGATTTTCTTCTCGGCGAAGTAGATATCCTTCAAAGTATCAAGGAATAGGTCCTTCAGTTCCTTTTCTTTGGCCATTGGTCTCTCCAGGTTAGGTAAGGCTACGGGGTCCAAACTAACTTGCCGTTCAGTTGTTCCTAAGCCGAAGGTGGAGCGCGAAACGCAAATCAAGGGCATCGCGCATTGCAGGCAATAGTTGGATCAGAAGCGAAGAACTCCGAACAGGAAAAGAAGGAACACCGTAATCACGGCCGAGAGGACTATCGAACCAAGGCAGCCCAGCTGGTTTGAGAAGAAGAAGAACATGTTTAATCCGCCCGACCTCAAATCGTACAGTTCGATGGGTGTTTGGAACCCTATTTTCCCGGTCGCAACACGACCTTGATTACACCATCCTTCTTGTCTCGAAACTTCCTGTACATTTCCGGTGCGTCTTCGAGGCTCGCAGGGTGTGTGACAACGAAGCTCGGGTCGATATCGCCGGCCTGAATGAGTTTCATCAACGGCTTCGTGTAGGCCTGCACATGGGTTTGGCCCATCTTGATGGTGAGCCCCTTATTCATGGCTGCGCCGAGCGGGATCTTGTCGCCCATGCCCACATAAACGCCGGGGACTGAGACCGTGCCCGCCTTGCGGCAGCACATGATCGCTTCGCGAAGAACATGAACCAGATCGGTTGCCAAAAAGGCTGCTGCCTTCACTTTGTCGAGCACGGCGTCGGCAGCGCCGTGACCAGACGCCTCACATCCAACCGCATCGATGCAGCTGTCTGGACCGCGCTTGTTGGTCCGCCTCATGAGTTCGTCGTAGACGTCAGTTTTCGAGAAATCGATGATCTCGGCACCGCCGGCTTCCGCCATGGCCAGCCGTTCGTGGACTTCGTCAATTGCGATCACGCGGCCAGCTCCCAGCAGCAGCGCGGAGCGGATTGCGAACTGTCCTACAGAACCGCAGCCCCAGATCGCCACGGTGTCGCCCGGCTCAATCTGTGCGTTAACCGCGGCCATATAGCCGGTCGGGAAGATATCTGACAGGAACAGCGCCTGCTCGTCAGTCACACTGTCCGGCACCTTGATCGGGCCCACATCGGCCATCGGAACCCGCAGATATTCAGCCTGCCCGCCGGCGTATCCGCCAAGCATGTGACTAAACCCGAACAGTCCAGCGGGCGACTGGCCCATAGCTTTGGCCGCCATCTCGGCATTGGGATTCGTCCGGTCGCAACACGAAAAAAGGCCCTTCTGACAGAACCAACACTGGCCGCAACTGATGGTGAAAGGAACGACGACGCGATCTCCGATATGGAGATTTTTAACTTCGGAGCCGAGCTCAATCACCTCGCCCATATTCTCATGTCCAAGAATATCGCCACTTTCCATGGTCGGCTGATAGCCATCAAGGAGATGGAGGTCGGAGCCGCATATCGCACAGGCGGTAATCTTGATCACCGCATCTCGCGGATGCTGAATCTTGGGATCGGGCACAGTATCGACGCGAACGTCGCCTTTGCCGTGCCAACATAGTGCGCGCATTGACGTTCTCCTTTTTCGGAAACGGCGTGCACAAAGCTTGGTCCATGTCGTATAAGCGCAACAGGCGTGCGCTGCATACGTTCCAAATACATCAAGTAGATTCGCACTCGGACACGTTCGGCAGCGAGCCCTCGTAAAGCAAGCCTGGCTAATCGACAGTGACCCAGCCGTTGATGGGCTTCAACGACTCCGACTCTATGCCTCCCCAATCGGCCCTGAACCGCCCAAGCGCCAACCCAATGGAGAGGGCCGACTTCCCTACTGCCCGCAACTCCAGAAGCCGCCGGTCATCCTCCTCGGTCCATTTCGTATTGCTCTTGCGCGCCATTAAATTCAGTCAAGTTTACGAAAGATAGGCACGTGAACACTCCACCGCCTAAAGGCGGTGGCTTCAGGTTACGGCTGGAAGCCGGATT
>JACDEQ010000346.1 GCA_013816225.1 Armatimonadota bacterium
GCCTTGAATCGTTCTCTTGCCCGGAACAGCCGGGTCTTGGCGGCGTTCGGGCTGCAGTCGATCGCGCGGGCGACCTCGATGATCGAGACGTCCTCCCAATAAAAGAGCGTCAGGACGGCCCGGTCGGGCGCGCTCAGCGAGCGCATTGCCTCGGCGACCTTGACCTGGACTTCGGTCGTGGCGGGCTGGGCGGGAGTCTGCGCGTGCTCGGCGTCGTCCAGCGGGACGTTGCGCTTCTTGTTCTTCAGTTTGCGCGATTGCTGGATGGCCGTGTTGACGGCGATGCGGAAGATCCAGGTGCTCAGACGGCTCCGCTCGTGGAACCGCCGCAGGTTCTTGTAGATGAGAGTGAAGGTTTCTTGGACGGCGTCCTGGGCGTCGTCGGCGTCGAGCAGAATTCCTTTCGAGAGCGTGTAGATGCGCTCGTAGTACCGGTCGTACACCGTCGCGAATGCCGCCTGGTCGCCTTCCAGGAAGCGTCTTGCCAAATGCAGGTTTTCGTCGAACTGTATCGTAGCCCGGTCGGCAGCGCCCACGGTCATACGTTCGTTTTGACGTCTCAAGCTGCCGTGAAGGTTACCCGGGGCGGAGTTGCTGAGCCGCCGCGCGAGTTCTATTCCTCAATCGGTGGCCGCGACTATTTGCCGCGTATCTGCTTCGGTTCGAATGGGATGAACCCCAGTTTCGTTGCGGCATGGAACGCTTGCATTCGGTTCTTCACCTCGAGCTTGTCGTAGATATTCGCAAGGTGGAAATCTACCGTGCGTTTCGACACGTAAAGAGAGTCGGCGGCTTCCTTGCTGCTATACCCTTGTCCAATCAAATTGAGAACGTCCATCTCGCGCTTCGTCATGTGCGTTGGTCGCTCTCTATCCGGCTTTGTACTTACCATGGTCATGAATTATAGTTTATGACGCATCCGCTAACGAATCCCTCACCCGTTAGAGTGAATTCAGCAGTTCGCGACCGCGCTACAATCCGGTGGAGGGCACAATTGCATGCCATCACGTGCGCTCTAATCCACGGAGCTCGTTCGCTCAAAGTCTATAGACCTCTTTCATCCCCCGCCCACAGAGCTCGATAGCCCCCGTCCATTCAGCTCGGCAGCAAACGCTATAGGGGTGAACGAGCTCTAGGGAGTTGTAGAGGTCTGCGGAGGGCGCGCCACCGCTGCATCAGTCGGCGGTCGTCGCTCGTCCTCGTCGATTTCCCTGTCATCACGTCACAATTCCTGGTCGTAGCTGTAGTGATGACGCGTTCGAACCGAGTAAACTTAACGCCTATCTCTCATGAACAGAATTATTGCGTGCCTCTCCTTGGCGATGCTCCTTGTGACCGGCGCGGTTAGCCAGGACGAATTTATTCCGGATAAGGGGCAGACGCCCGCGAAGGAAGAGCCGAAGAAGGACGATCCCGAGAAAGAGCTTAAGGAGAAGATCAAGAAGTACGACGACTTCTTGAAGGACACCACGAAGCTGGACGGGCCGTTTACGCTCTACACCAAGAAGAAGGACGGCAAGACCGACGTCTTCCTGGAACTCGACCCCGCGCAGCTGGGCAAGTACTGGTTCTTGGAGGCGACCCTGCGCACCGGCGGCAACGCCATGGGCCTGCAGGCCGGCGAGCCGGCCAACACGATGATGAACGTCGACGCCTACCGGTTCGAGCGCAGGGCCGAGCAGATTTGGCTGGTGGTGCCGAACCTTAGCTGGCGATGGGACAGGGACAGCCCCTGGGCGACTGCGGCTCGGCGCTCGTTCCCTGAAGGCGTCATTGACGAATACAAGATCGAGGCCGAGCACCCGACCACCAAGAAGATGGTCATCAAGATGACAGACCTTTTCTACGGCGGCGTGTTCGACCTGAACGAGCGCGTGAGCGGAACAATGATGCGGCCGTACATTCTGGATCGTGGCAAGTCGGGCGTCTCGGACGTCAGGGCGTTTCCCGAGAACATCGTGGTCCGCGCCGACCTCTTTTTCAACTCGCCGTCGCGCGGCGGCGGTATGCCCGAGGGCTTGGCGGACCTGCTGGGCCTCGGCCGCAAGAGCCACCTCGCCGACGACCGTAGCCTGCCGCTCGGAGTGACCTATCTTATCTATCCGCAAAGGGACAACGGCTATGTGCCGCGCATCGCAGACCCGAGGGTTGGCTATTTCACTCAGGACTTCTTCGACCACTCCAAGCTCATGGAACTCGACAAGACCACGCGCTACATCAACCGATGGAACCTGGAGAAGAAGGACCCGAATGCGGGGATGAGCGAGCCGGTAAAGCCGATCGTTTGGTACATCGACGACAGCGTTCCCGAGAAGTATCGCAAGGCGTGCGCCGAGGGGATTCTGCGGTGGAACAAGGCGTTCGAGAAGGTCGGCTATAAGAATGCCGTGCAGGTTAAAATGAAGCCGAAAGATGCCGATTGGGACCACGCGGATATGCGCTTCAACGTGCTGCGAGTGATCCAGTCCGAGGATGCCGGCTATGCCGTCGCATGGTTCCGAACAGACCCGTTTACGGGCGAGATCGTCAACGCGGGCATCTCATTGGACGCCAGCATGATCAGCTTCGCCGGCCAGGAGTACACGTGGCTTACCGCGCCCGCTCGCGGCGCTTACTCGGCGTCGCTGGCGAAGTTGGTCCATAAGGCCGACGAGACGCCGATCGCCAAGCCAGGCCCTTGGAAGAAGCTGGAATGCCATCTGGGTGAGGGCAAATTGGAGTCGGCGGCGTTCGCCTGGTCCGCTCTCGAGACGCTCATTCAGCCGGGCACCTCGCTCAACAAGGGCGAGTATCTGAACGAGTTCTTGGTCGACGTGGTGAGCCACGAGGCCGGGCACTGCATGGGACTGCGC
>JACDEQ010000084.1 GCA_013816225.1 Armatimonadota bacterium
GGTTTAAGAAGGGCCACCGCATCGGAGTGCTGATTTCGAGCGAAATGTTTCCGATGTATGCGCGTAATTTGAATACCGGCGAGCCGGTTGCGACCGGCAAACGGATGGTGGCCAGGCGCCAGAGGATCTACCACGACGCGAAGCGGCCGAGCGCCCTGAGGTTCCGAACGCTGCCAAAGCAAGCAGGCGTCTCGCGCGAATCCCAGTCTGCCCGAATGCCATTAGGATAAGAACTTCTCTTTCAATGCCCGCGTGTGGCTACTTCGATACATGGGATGCACTCGACGGTGGCGATGGCAAATGGGCGTATACAGTATTAGGTTCGCCGGGCTACCCGATGTAGCGTCCCGACTGGGTCTTAAGGAGACAAGAATGAAGCTAAGTGCAGTTCTTTTGGCCGCGGCTGTTTGCGCCAACGCGGCAGCCTTCGTCGACGAGTTCGACGGAGATAAGTTGGGTGATCACTGGATGTTCACGTCAGATGGCGACGATTGGGAGTACGAGATTAGCGGCGGCTTTCTCAGAGTCACGCGAATATTCGGCCCGGGGCCAGATACAGTGTGGATATTCGCACGGCTCTTTGGTATCGACGATTTCGAGATGACGACAATCACGGGTTGGAAAACAGGCTCCATGCAAAGCGTTACCGCAGGCATAAGCGTCGGCGTACCGTTCGGAGAGAGCCTAATCGCGGGGGTCAGATACAGTAGATTCCACGACGTAGCGGAGATTCGCACGGTTTTCAATGACGGCGAGTTCGTCAAGGACGTGCCCGGACCTCTTACGGGCCTCCACGAGATTAGCTTGTCACGTCGGGATGGCTTCCTCTCGGCGTACTTCGACGACGTGCTCCTCCTAGAAGGAATGCCGAGTACGCGGTGGCCTGCCGGAACCGTGTTCTTTCAATTTGGTGGGCCGGACGTACCGGAGTTCGGACCGATACTTGTGGACCGGGTCGATGCGGTAGCCGAACCTGCCGGCTTATTCGCCACTTCGTTGGGATTGCTCGTTATGACGTTGCGGAGTAGGACACAGCGTGGGCGGTAGCTGGCAGGACGTACCCGACTGGCCGATTTGACTCCAACAGCGGGGACCTCCTTTTTGCGATCCGATCCGATCCAACTGGTTTTGGGCCCTGGGCATTCACACCGGGATCTTCCTCGGATTCCTCACCGGGGGTCTCATCGTGTTGACCCAAGCGTTCGGCAGGAAGAACCGGGTTAGCTACGCGCCGTCGTAAACCGCGATGCGGCGGCGGTCCTTGGGGCCTTCGAACTTCACGAAACCTTCGGTGAGCGCGAAGAGTGTGTGGTCGTTGCCGATGCCCACGCCGCTGCCCGGGAAGAACTTCGTGCCGCGCTGGCGAACCAGGATGTTGCCGGCTTTGACTTTCTCGCCGCCGAACTTCTTGACGCCGAGGCGTTGCGCCGCAGAGTCGCGGCCGTTTCTGGATGAACCTACGCCTTTCTTATGTGCCATGTTACTTCCCCGCAGAAATCTTCGTGATCTTGAGCTCAGTGAGCTGGGCACGGTGGCCCCAGCGCTTGCGAACGTTTTTCTTAGCCTTGTAGTTGAAGCCGTTGATTTTCTTCGCCTTCTTTTGGCGAACGATTTCGGCCTCGACCAATGCGCCGACAACGAACGGCGAACCCACCGCGGAGTTATCACCGCCGGTCATCAGAACTTCCTTGATCTCGACCTTTGCGCCCGCATCGCCCTCGATCTTGTTGACCGTGATCACGTCACCGTCTTGGACCTTGAATTGCTGGCCGCCTGTTTTTACAATCGCATACATCTTAGATTCAACCTGGCGCGAACGCCCATTATGGCAAGGTCACGCCCTTCAAGTCAACCGAAAGCCTAATTCTTCTTTGGCGATACAACCACGCGTCGCGCCGGTTCCTCACCTTCGCTGTAGGTATCCACGCCGTCGAAGTCCTTAAGGGCATTGTGGATCACCCGCCGCTCGTGGGCGGGAAGCGCGTCCAAAACCGCTTCCTGCTCGCGTTCGACTACAGCAGCCGCGACGTCCCGAGCCAGCTCTTCGAGCGCCGCCGCCCGGCTCGACCGGTATCCGCCCGCATCGAGTGTCAGGCGAACGCCACCGCCGAGCGTACGGCCCAGCATAGCGTTGGCGAGATATTGGAGAGAATCGAGGGCGGACCCCTTTTCCCCAACCAGCCTCTCTACATCGACTCCGTCGAGCTTCAGGTTCACATAGCGGCCGCTCAGGCCGTCGACGCTCGCAGTGATATCGAGGCCTGTGAGTTCCAATGCCTTCGACATCATCTCGAGAGCGGCTTTGCTGTCGGCATCTGTCGCCTCGGCCTCGCCCTCCTTGACCTCAGGCTTTGCCTCTTCCTCGACGGCGGGGGCGGCCTTCGGCTTGCGGACGACAGGCTTGCGCGCGGGCTTTTCAGCCGCGGGCTTCTCGGGCTCGGGCGCAGCCTCTTCCTTACCGGCAGCCGTCGCTCTCACGCGATAGTTGGTCTTAGCGAAGAGGCCCTTGGCGGCCTCTTCGAGAACCTCGAACTCGCAATCGCCGACGGCCACGCCGAGAGACTCTGCGGCGGCGCGCTTTGCGTCGTCGAGCGTCCTTCCTGTTGCTTCTGCTGTTTGTGGCATATTCGTTATTCCCCCATTCATCTCTTCTTTCTCTTCTGCTGCTTCCCGGACTTCGGTTTGTGAAGCACGGGCGCGCCCGTCTTCTGCTCCAGCTTCGGTGCGCCGTTGTTCACGTTCGCCGTAGGCCCATCTTTGGGAATCATTCCGGCGAACATGCCGCCCTTACCGCCATCTGGCCTTTCAACGAGCGGCGGGATGGGCGAGCGGTTGATCATGACGCTCTGAATGGTAGACAAGATGTTAAGGCCGATCCAGTACAGGATAAACGCGCTGGGGAACCGCAGCACCGTGAGAAACAGTATCGTGAAGAACACGCCCGTCACGATGCCGATGATTCGCGACTGCTTGGCAGTCTGCGGATCGCTGACCGAAAGCATGGTCGTGGCGATCATCGAGAGGCCGTACAGAACCACGAGCGGAACATCTCGCTCACCCAGATTCGGAGCAAAAATCCCGGGGAAACTGGCGGCCGCTTGCTCATTGATCCACAGGAACGTGCCTTTGTGGAAGTCGAACCGGTAGTGGCTCATGCCCCAGAAGACCCAGAGGAAGAAGGGCATCTGCACCAACATCGGCAGGCAACTCGCCAGCGGGTTGATGCCGTACCGCTGGTACAGTTTCATCGTACGCTGCTGAAGCTCGGGGCCCTGGTACTTCGCTTGCAACTCCTTGATCATGGGCTGCAGTAGCGCCATTCGCTTGAAGCCGATCATCTGCTTTCTGGCGAGTGGCCAAACGAGCGCCCTTACAATGATGGCGAGGAACAAAGCCGCAAACCAGTAGCTGAATCCGGGCGCCCTTTCGCCGCCGAAGAGGTTGACGATAAAGTCGACGAATCGGTAGCCGATCGTTTGGCTGCCGATTTTCTTGCCAATCTCGGAAGTCTTGGCCATCTCCGCCTTGCCGCGTGCGCCGATCGCGCTGTCCGGAGCCTCAGTATAAATCTTTTCGAACTGCGTGTGGGCCAGAACCGCTTGGTTGAAGTTCTGCGTCTTGGCTGCCTCTTTCTGAATTTCGACGCCCACGGCGAGTTCGACCTCGCGAGCTTTCTGTAGGGAGGCGCCGCTTCCGTCCTTGCGCAGCTGCTTGACATAGGCTGGCCCGAGTTCGAGCACCTTCTTGCCATCGTTCTTCTTTGCCGCGTCGGTGTAGGTCTTCTCGACGTCGCCGACCGGCGCCTGCTCGGCCTGCTTCGAACCGAAGAACAGCATGTACCCCAGGTACACGACCGCGAAGATCAGCATCATCTGGAGGAAATTGGATTTTCTGGTGGGTTGCTGGCTCATAAGTTGGCTTTAGGGAACCGGGTCGAAACCGCCCTGGTTAAACGGATGACACTTGATAATGCGGCGAAAACCGAGCCAGCATCCCTTGAGCAATCCGAATTTCTGTATCGCTTCCAAAGTGTATTGTGAACATGTGGGATAGAACCTGCAGACCGGTGGCCTCCACCGAAACGCTCTTTGATAGAGCCGGATCAGCCCCGTACCGAACCATATTCCTGCTTGTTTCACCGCGGCAATTGGGCGAGCGCTTGTTTCAATGCCCCCGCAATCTCGGCTCCGCGCTCTTTTGCTCCTTCTGTTCTAACTACGATCACCAGGTCCAGTGCGTTGGGGATATCCATCCCTCTCAGCGCCTCTCGCCAGCGGCGCTTGACGGTGTTTCTAAACGCCAAACTACCGACCGCTTTGGATACGACGACCCCGCATCTCCCTTCACCCGGTGACCAGATAATTCTTACGCTGCGCCCGTTTATCCGGCGCTCAGATTCAAAAATCCTGTCGAAATCGGCTTTCTTGCGGAGCCGCCTATCCTTAGGCAGCAATCCTGTGACGCCCTTTCTGGCGGCGTCGCTTAAGCACGTTCTGCCCATCGGTGGTCTTCATTCTCACGCGAAACCCATGGGTTTTCTTACGGTGGCGGTTATTCGGCTGATACGTTCGCTTCATCTGGAACTCCGGCTTTTCGGGACTTCGCAGTATACCTCAAAAAT
This sequence comes from Armatimonadota bacterium, assembly GCA_013816225.1. Classification (GTDB taxonomy): domain Bacteria; phylum Armatimonadota; class Fimbriimonadia; order Fimbriimonadales; family ATM1; genus JACDEQ01. Next base: position 4,622 of record JACDEQ010000084.1, read on the forward strand.
CCTGGTTTCCTACCAGTCGCGCGAGGTAGCGGGCGAGGAGGTCGTACTCCAAATTGACCCTGTCACCGGGTTGCCGATCGCCGAAATTCGTGCTTGCCAGGGTGTGCGGAATGATCGCTGCGCCGAAGTCTGATTCTTTGGGATCGATCACGGTAAGGCTCACGCCGTCGATCGTGATCGCGCCTTTGTCCACCAGATACCGTCCGCCTTCCGCCGGCGCGCGAAAGCGATATGTCTCGCCCTCGCGGCCAAGGAATTCCCCGGTGGTGTCCACGTGCGCTTGAACGAAATGGCCTCCCAGCGGGTCGCCGACTCTCAGCGCAGCTTCCAGGTTCACGCGGCTTCCTGTCACGAGCCCGCCCAAATTAGTTCTGGACAACGTCTCTTGGGAGAGATCGAACGCAAGGCCTTCGCCCCCAAGGTGCGTGAGGCAACAGCCATTCACCGAGACGCTGCCGCCGACCGGAATTGGGTACGGCATCCCTCCCGTCACGACGAGACGGCTTCCCGGTTGCACTACTGTTCCGACACCGGCCACTATTCCCGCGAACATCAGCGCTCGACCTCACCCCAGATACGCAATCCGTCGTCGAGGGCCTCCGCGTGTATGCTTCTCAGCCTCCACGCTGAATCAAGGGACTCGACGCCTTTGCCCTCTAGCCACGATATTCCGGAGCCCAGCATTTTCGGAGCCAAGTGCAGTTCGGTTTCGTCCACGAGCCCCTGGCGAAAGAACGATTCTAGGGTCGCGCCGCCACCTTCCACCAGCACACCGATCACACCCAGCTCGGTCAGGCCACTCAATAGGCGCTCCAAATCGAACTCGCCATCCTTCACCGGGCAGGCCAGGTCGGCGCCTTGAGCGCGTTCTGCGGTTGTGACCCGCAGTGTCGGAGCTTCGCCGTCGGCGAAAATACTCAGGCTATCTTCTAGAACTCGTTCGGGGTCCAGAACAACCCTTAGGTGCACGTCACCCGCCACTTCGCGAACGGTGAGAGACGGATTGTCTTCCCGGGCCGTTCGAGCCCCGATCAGGACGCACCCGAGCTCGGCGCGAAGCTCGTGAGCGCGTTTCCTTGCCTCCGGTCCGGTGATCCACTTGCTTTGCCCGGAAGCGGTCGCGATCCGTCCGTCGAGCGTGATGGCCGCCTTGGCGATAACGTAAGGCCTGCCGAGTTTATATCGGCCCAGGAAGACCCGGTTTGCTGTAGCGGCCTCCTCCGCCATGAAACCCATTTCAACAACGAGGCCGCCTGCTTTCAGCATGTCTGCTCCTCCCGCGGCGGCCGGATTCGGGTCCTCGTCCGCAAGAACCACGCGTCTGATGCCGGCTTCCATCACCGCTTGTGCGCAAGGGGGCGTGCGGCCGTGGTGGGCGCAGGGCTCGAGCGTCACGAAGAGGTCGGCGCCTTTGGCCGAGGCACCTGCTTGTTCAAGAGCCACGATCTCCGCGTGAGGCAGCCCCGCGGCTTCATGAAAGCCACGTCCGATGATCTGGCCATTCCTGACCACAACTGCGCCCACGCGAGGATTTGGAGTTGGGTATGACTGCTTGGAAAGCTCGATCGCTTCACGCATGAACCCGGCGTCAGATCCGTCCACTTTCGTCCTTCTCTGGGTCTTGGAGATGACCCGCGCCTAGGAGGTTGGCGAAGTTGCCCAACGCCTTCTCCGCGAATTGCCGCCGGATTCGCCGCGCAATCAGAGCGGAGCCTAGTGCGGCCCCGAGCAGCGAGAACGAGGTCACGCCGAAAAAGATCGTTAGCCGGAGGGCGTACGCCTTCCGCGCGGCGATCGGAGCATCCTGTTTCGGCGGTGCGCCCACGGTGAACGGGTAGCTGAAGAGAGCACCGAAGCCCACAACGACGAGGACGATGGTTATGACGCGGAGATGCTGCAAACCGAACTCCTTAGGGCGTCGAGCCGCTCCTTCGGGTCGCCCGAGAACGTATAGCTGCCCGAAACCAGCACGTTCGCTCCCGCGCAAAGCGCACCGGGGGCGGTTTCAGGGTCGATGCCCCCATCCACCTGGATGTGGTGCTGCGGCGCGGCGTTGCGCAAGGATGCCACTTTGGCGAGCGGCTGCCGGATGAACTTCTGCCCACCCCAGCCGGGGTTGACGGTCATGACCAAAAGTAAGTCGACAAGTTCGAGAACTTCGAGTACCGTGTCGGCTGGAGTGCCGGGATTGATCGCGACGCCTGCCAGCATTTCGGCTTCGCGGATGCTTTCGAGAACTCGATGAAGATGTGAGCACGCCTCTACGTGCACGGTGATCCGGTTTGCGCCGGCGTCTTTGAACGCGACGATCTGCGTTTCCGGGTGATCGATCATGAGATGGCAATCGAACGGCTTTTTGGTTAGAGGGCGCAGAGCGGCGACCGCATGACTGCCGAACGTGATGGGAGGCACGAATGAGCCATCCATTACATCCATATGAATCCAGTCGCAATCCGCGGCGTCTAGGGTGTGCACCACTGCGGCCAGGCGCCCGAAATCCGCCGACAAGATCGAAGGTGCGAGAATTGTCTTCACCTGCCCTCCTCGGGTGGTCCGGTCATGTTCCCCTCGAGCTTTCTCGTCCGCCACAAGTAGTCGTCGAAGTAGATTCTGAACGTCGCCTCCTTGCCTTTCCCTTCGATGTTCTCGATTTCGACGTAGTCGCCTCCTGGCCTCGGCTCCTCGAAGACGACGCGGCGCTCGTCGGCGGCGTCGGTCATTTCGACCCGCACAGCTACGAAGTCGCGGCTGTCCTTCACGCGAAAGCGAAGCGTAAAGGTGTTCGGTACTAGGTCCACTTCTTCCTGGCGATCCGGGGTCTGGCGCTCCCCGCTAACGGTTAACTCGATCGTTGTCTTTCGATCTACCCTTTCGCCCCGGCCCGGATCACTCTTCACCACAGTGCCAATTTCGAAGTTCGAATTGACCTGTTGGTCGACCTTCTCGGCGACGCGCAGACCCGCCGCCGTCAACCTACGCTTCGCTTCGTCGACCGGTACTCCGCGAAGATCGGGGACGTCCACATGCGTGCTCCCCAGGCTGCGGATCACGCGAACATATCCACCCTCGCGGACGTGGGTTTTCGGCCCGGGGTCCATCGAGATGATCGTGTCGGGTTGCGGAAACTTCTCGTTGTACTCCTCGCGCTCCACGGTCACGTTGAAGCCAGTTGCCTTTGCTCTCTGGCGGGCCTCCGCAACCGTGAGGCCGACCAGGTTCGGAAGCTCGAGTTCCTTCTTCTTCGTCACGTTCAGAATCATCCAGCCGATAACGAGCGCGAAAGCCATACCGCCCAATACATACACAATTGCCTTCAGCCAGCCCGGCACGTCGTCCTCGGAGTAGTTCCTTTCTCCTCGCTTCGCCTTCTCAAGCGCCGACGGCGACGAGTCTGCCGAAGCCGCTCTCACGGGCGGCGGTGCGGTAGTCACCGAAGCCGGGACGGGCTCAAATCCGATCGGCCACGACAGTTGCTTTCCAAAACGCAGCGCGTCCTTTACCGCTCGAAGGTCTGCCAACAGTTCCGTGGCTGATGGATACCGCGCGCCCCGGTCCTTGGCCAGGCATTTGATGATGATTTCGTCCAAAAAAGTCGGTACGGCAGAATTGAACGAACGGGCGCTGGGTGGCACCTGTGTTGTGT
>JACDEQ010000347.1 GCA_013816225.1 Armatimonadota bacterium
GCGTAAGGAATCGGCCGGGATCGACGCCGAAGGTTGGCGGCATCTCGGCGGCGTCGGCCGCCGCGATCCTCGCGCTCGTACCGGCTCCGACATAGATGATTCTGCCGCCTTCCTTGAACGCCTTTGCGACGGATTTCATCGCGGTTCCAAGGGCTTCGGCCGCCCTTGCGACGGCTTCAGCGGCGAGAGCGCTGTCCTCTGCAATGAGCTGAGCGATTTGCAGCGGGCACATCGTGTCGATCGCCGCGCTCTTCGGGTTTCGCTGTTCAGTTCGCCTCACAGGAGCCTCCTCGCGATCTCGGCTGCGCCGTAGACGGGGGCTGGCAGGTCGAAGTCCACCAAGATGTCGTCCACCTTGCACCAAAAGCCGAGCCGTTCGGCGAATATGTCCCGGAAAACGTCGCTCGACCAAAGGCCGCCTTGGCAGCCAATCCTCGCGCTCTTTAGCTTGGAGTGGTACTGACGCAGGTGCTGCGACACCACGTGGGCGAGCTTGGACGTGTGGATACGAAGGCTCTTGAGCGCGTAAAGAGTGCCCCGCAGAGCGTCTTCAGCGAACGGTTCGGCGAGACCCGCGATCCTCTTCGCTTTGTCCTCGGCTGCGTACACCGCCATGATGACCTCGCTTTTCTTCGCGCTGCCGAAGGCCGACGTGACCCCCTCTACCAATTGGGCCGATATGTCGTCGGGAGGGCCGTCGAGAAAATGAAGAAGCGCGTCGCGGCCGTATTGAAACGCGCTTCCTTCATCACCAAGGAGATAACCCCGGCCCCCGGAACGATGAAGCGCTCCGTTTGTTCCGAAGCTGCAAATGAGGCTGCCGGTGCCCGCCAAAACGCAGACATCGATGTCATCACCGCACGCGACGAGCGCAGCTTCGAAATCCGTCACAGCTGTAATCGGTGCTTGCGGGAAGAACGGCTGCAATAGCTCCTCTGCCGCTTTCTTTTGATTATCCGTAATGAGGCCCGCGAACGCGCCGCAGACGGCTGCTGCGTCAGGGCAGCCTTCGATGGCGGCCGTGATGCTCTTGCGTGTCAACTCGTTCGGTGAAGAACTCAAGTTAGACGGCCCGCCGAGGCCGGTCCAGACGGGTTTCCCCTCCTCGACGAGCACGGCCCTGGTGGTCGAGCCCCCGCAGTCGATGCCCAAAACGCGCAGCATGCTCCATTATTGCGCAAGAGCGATTCCGGGTCTAATCCTCGGAGGGATTAGCGCAGCAAGGGCTGCCACGCTATGCCAAACTCCCGTTACCCCTCCAAGTGTGAGGGGCTCTATGAAACCTCTTGCAATCGCGATCATGGGGCCGACGGCGTCGGGCAAGTCAAACTTAGCGGAGGAACTGGCGTCGCTCCTAGGGTCGCGGATCATCAATGCTGACGCGTTCCATGTCTATCTTGGGTTCGACATCGGCACCAGTAAGCCGGCCAATCGTGAGAGGTATGACCTGATCGATATTCTCGACCCGCGCGACAGCTTCTCGGCGGGACGTTTCGTGAGCATGGCCCGCACGCTTTGCGCTTCGTATGAGCAGGCGGACCGAAACACGGTGGTCTGTGGCGGGACCGGGCTGTACGTCCGCGCCCTGTTCGAAGGCTTTTCGGAGATGTCCGGCCATTCCGAGGAGTTGCGCGCGAATCTGCGCTCCGATCTAGAGCACCTTGGACCCGATGCCTTGCTTAAGAGCGTAGGAATAAGTGTCGGCGAACCGGACCAGGAGACGAAGAACAACCCCGTCCTGCTATTGAGGTACATCGAAAAGCGGCTGGACCCTCGGGCGCCCCCGCAAGCCTCGTCGCCCTGGCAGGCTCGCCGGCTCAAGTTCGGTCTCCGTTGGGACAGGCAGGCCTTAACTGAGAGAATCGACAAAAGGGCACTTATGATGGTGCACAATGGATGGAGGTCCGAGGTCGAGCGGTTGCTCGACAGTGGCGTCCAGGAGCACTGGCCAGCTTTTCGCGCGATCGGTTATCGCGAGATGGCGATATGTGTCCGGGGCGAAATTTCGTTGGACTCGGCCGTGGAGAGGATACGTATTCGCACCGGGCAATACGCGAAAAGACAGATGACATGGCTGGCAAAAGAGCCGGGACTGCGTTGGTTGGATGGGTCGTTTCCCGCATCCCGGATCGCCGGCCAGATTGTAGACATTAGCCGGGAGGAGCAAGATGGCGAAGTCGATTAATCTTCAGGACATGTTCCTGAATCAAGTGAGAAGAGAAGAAGTTTCGGTAACGATCTTTTTGGCGGGAGGCATGCAACTCAGCGGGCTTGTGCGCGGTTTCGACGCTTTTACCGTGATGCTGGAGAGTCCCGGGAAGCCGACGCAGCTTGTCTATAAGCACGCGATGTCTTCGATCGTCCCAGCCACACCCATCCAGACGTACAAGCCGGGGCGCGACGAGAGCGACTATTGATGCTCCAGTTCACCAAGATGCACGGCCTGGGCAACGACTTCGTTATGGTCGATGCCATCAAGCAGACAATGCCGGCAGATCTCAAACAGCTTGCGGTCGAGATGAACGACCGTCGTTTCGGCATCGGTGGGGATGGCCTCATCTTGGTTCTCAAGGGTCAAAATGCCCCATTCAAAATGCGGATGTTGAACCCGGACGGCTCCGAGTCGGAGATGTGCGGCAACGGGATCCGATGCTTTGCGAAGTATGTTCGTGACCGCGGCCTGACAGATGCCGAAAGCGTACCGGTGGAGACCGGGGCGGGGCTGCTGCAGCTGACGATCCAGGGGGAGGGCGTGCGCGTAAACATGGGCAAGGCGAAGCTCCTTCGAGGCGAAATTCCGATGGCCGGACCGGCGAACGAACCCGCCAAAGCATTCGATTTCGAAG
>JACDEQ010000085.1 GCA_013816225.1 Armatimonadota bacterium
GGTCGAAGCGGTGCCTGAGCCCACGAGCCTAATCGTCACTTCATTGTTATGCATCGCTGCGGTATTGCGCGGGAGGATCGGGAGTGGGCGGTAGCTGGCAAAGCGTACCCAACTGGCCAATCGACCCGACAAGCTTGGACCCGCTGTTCGCAATCCATGCGGTGCACTTGCCAGTCAACAATGTCCTCATGTGGGGGGTACGGGGTTTTCTCCGGCGGCGCTACTCGTACTGACGCATGGGTCTGGAATGTCGCCACCGGCGTGTTCACGCAGGTCGACCATAATGAGGATGACATCTACTGTGCAGGACATGCCGGTCTTGCAGAGCAGAGGCCGTTTGTAGCGGGAGGACAGAGGGACAACGGCGGCGGTACCGGCGGAGCGGGCTACGGCATCAGCGACTCGAACCTCTTTGATTTCAACGTCATCGGGACCGGCAATGAGTGGATATCCAGAGCCGTTATGGCCAATCGGCGCTGGTACAGGTCCACGTTCCGTCGGTTGCGAAATGCATTCGGCTGGTCGATCCCATCATGTACCCCGGCATCGCGCATAGGTGGGGACAGCGGATATCGGGCTTCCTGAAAGAGATCTTTCAAAGCGATAACACATACCTCACGATTCAGCAGCAGGCTCCGTTTGTACCTGGCAATCCTAGCGCAGTCCTAGAGGTGTACTCGACCGCCGCCAATGACGACATGTCATTCACCATGAGGGTGGAATCCAGCGCAAACACGACCGGCATCGAACAGGAATCGGGTTGTTCAATCACGACAACGGCGGCCAGTATGTTGTCTTGGATACCTTCCAAATTCTTACATCGGACACGGTGCGAAATGTTAACGTTGCCGGCGACGCGTATACTGGTCCGGCGAACGAATTCAGGGCCCGATTCCGCTGGTTTCCACCGGTGAATCCCCTAATTCCTAACTGGCAAGTCAAGGTCGACCAGGTTGGGTTTTCCGCGTAGCCGGCTATCTCCCAAGAATCTGCCAGATCGCAGAAAACAAGGTTGAACGTCCCGGTGAGACCAGCATCTCGCGTCAGCCCTTGCGCTTTCGTCTGAACGGGCGCTTTGCGGGCCCGGCGGCCTTCTTCTTCGACAGCAAGTCCCGTGCCTGGGCCTCCCCGAGTGCCGCCGGGTCCACTCCCTTCGGCAGCGTCGCGTTGGTTTCGCCGTCGCTCACGTATGGCCCGAATCGCCCCGACATCACTTTGAGGCCGTTCATCTCCTTGATGATCGATGGCTTGCCGCCTGCGCGTTTGGATTCCTTGGGCTCTGCGAGGAGTTCGAGCGCCTCCTCGAGCGTAATCGTGGCGGCCAGTCGCCAGTCGTCGAGGTTACGGTACTCGTTCCCGTGCTTGACGAACGGGCCGTAACGCCCTATCGCTGCCGAAATCTCGTCGCCCGTTTCGGGATGCGCGCCGATGGCCCGAGGCAGCAAGGCCAGTTGGGCGGCCATCTCAGGCGTCACTTCCGAGGCGGCAACTCCCGGCGGAAGCGAGATGTTTCTCGGCTTGTTGTCTCCGTTTGCAGCGACCTGAAGGTAGTCCCCGAATCGGCCCTTTTGCAGGGTGATCTGCCTACCTTCAGGGTCGCTGCCAAGTGTCTCCGGCTCGGCGCCCTTGTCGGAGATCAGCTGGAGGGCGATCTCCTCGGTCATTTCGGCGGGTGCGGTGTCTTCCGGCACGCTCGCGACGTTGCCCTGGCCGCCTTGGCCCCGTTGGACATAAGGACCGTATCGTCCCACCTTCACCACGACCTGGTCGCCGATGCGAATCGATGGGAACTCCGCCTCGGCCTCTCCGATCTTCACGCGCTCCGCGATTCCGTCGTTCTTCTTGCCGAAGTAGAACTCGCGGAGAGGCTGGTCCCAGCTCATCTCGCCTCGTGCGATGTCGTCGAGCTCGTCCTCCATGTGCGCGGTGAACTTCAGATCGACGAGATCGTCGAAATGGATCTCCAGGAGTTGGGTTACGGCGAACGCGGTGAAGGTCGGCACAAGCTCGTTTTTTCGTTTGAAGATGTATCCGCGGTCTTGAATGGTCGTAATGACCGTGGCATAGGTGCTCGGGCGGCCGATGCCTTCCTCTTCGAGCTTCTTGACGAGGCTCGCCTCGGTGTACCTCGCGGGCGGTTTCGTGGAGTGCCCTTCCGCGTCGACGCTCAGCGGCTGGACTTCTTCCCCCTGCGTGAGGACGGGCAGCAGGACTTCCTGGTCTTCCAACTCGGCTTCCGGATCGTCCGATCCTTCGACGTAAGCCCGCAGGTATCCCGGGAACAGGATTTGCTTGCCGCTCGCCGCGAATACCATGTCGCCTACGGTGACATCGACATTGGTTCGCTTGATCCTTGCCGGAAGCATCTGCGATGCCACGGTTCGCTTCCAGATCAGTTCGTAAACCTTGAACTGGTCGTCGTCGAGGTGCCTACGAACACCTTGGGGCTTCCTCGACAGGTCGGTCGGCCGTATCGCCTCGTGCGCTTCCTGGGCACCCTTCGATTTCGTTTTGTAGCGTATCGGCCCCGGCGGCAGGTACTCCGCGCCGTACATCTCCTTGATTACCCGCCTGCACTGTTCAAGCGCTTTCTCAGAGAGCGTCACGCTGTCGGTTCGCATGTAGGTGATCAAGCCGACACGCTCGCCGCCGAGGTCGATTCCTTCATAAAGGTGTTGTGCCGCCTGCATCGTGCGCTTTGACGTGAATCGGAGCTTGCGGTTGGCCTCTTGCTGGAGTGTAGAGGTCGTGAACGGCGGGTACGGGCTCTGCGTGCCGGGCGACTCGGTGAGCTTTGATATGAGCCACGGACGCAGGTTGATCGCCTTTATGGCGAGGTCTCTCGCCTCTTGTTCTGCCAGGAGCCGATGTCTCGTCGACTTGATCGCTCCGGTCTCCGGGTCGAATGCTTTGCCGTCTGCCAAAGGCGCGTCGCCGATCCGGATCAGCCTGGCGCCGAAGGAGCCGGCCTTTGCTTGTATATTCGCGACGAGGTCCCAGTAGTCCGACGACCTGAATGCCGCGCGCTCGCGCTCGCGCTCTACCGTGAGCCGCACCGCAACGCTCTGGACGCGCCCGGCGCTCAGGCCGGGAACGACCTTCTTCCACAGCAGAGGCGAGAGCGTGTAGCCGAACAGTCTGTCGAGCACGCGACGAGCTTCTTGCGCCTTGACCAGTGATTCATTCACCTGACGCGGAGTTCGGAGTGCTTCTTCGATCGCTTCCTTAGTGACTTCGTGGAATACGATTCGCCGGACGTCCATCCCTTTCTTCGGAGCGAGAACCTGGAGGATGTGCCAACTGATGCTCTCGCCCTCACGGTCTTCGTCCGTCGCGAGGAGGATGCTGCCGGCGTCCTTCATTGCCGCCTTCAGCTTGGCCACCTGTTTCTTTTTATCTGCCGGGATCACGTACAAGGGCTCGAACCCTTTGTCGACGTTCACGCCCAATCGAGCCCATTTCTCCTTCTTGACGGAATCCGGGATTTCGCTAGCGTTTTGCGGTAGGTCACGTATGTGGCCGATGCTCGCTTCGACAAGATAGTCGCTCCCTAAGAAGCGGCCGATGGTTTTTGCCTTTGCCGGAGACTCGACTATGATGAGCTTCTTGTCGTTCGCCATGATGGGGCATCCGGTTAGACGGCTGCCGGTTCGCTAATCTACCCACTCTTTGGCGCGGCTTGTTAAACTTTCCACCGCTATTAAGCGTTAACCATGTGAACCGATGAGACCAACCTTAGCTTCTCTTTTGCTTCTCGCTGCCCTGACCTCAGCGTCAGCCGATGCCGAATTCGTCGGGATGTTTATGCAGGGCAAGAGGATTGGATACGTCCACACACTGCGATTCCACGAAACGGATGGTGACCGCACAGTGACATCGTCGAACATCAACGCAATCCTTCTCGGCCAAGCGATGAAGTTGGAGATCAAGGCGGAGTCCTGGTCCAAGAAAGGGCGACTGTCGAAACAGGTGTTCGTTATCGAGAGTGGTGGGCGCAGCCAGCGCATCTTTGCCGTGTACGAGGCGGATAAGGTTAGCATCACCCGGACTTCCGATGGCGCCACGGACAAAAAGACGGTCCAGATTCCGGAGGGCGCACTCGTTATCGATGACCCGACGTTCGGGATTGTTGGTAAGGGAGCGCCGCAGGTGGGATCGAAACTTGTCTTTTACTCGCTAGATCCGATGCTATTGGAGTTAATCAAGAACGAAGCCGAATTCATGGGTGAGAAGGAGATCACGGTCGATGGAAAACAAATGAAAGCCTTGCTGATCAAGGTGGCCGAGCCCCGCGCGACGACCGATGTTTATGTCGACAGGGCCGGCGAGTTCGTTTATGCCTCAGGTTTATTGGGCATAACTATGAAGCCGATTACGCGGCAGGAAGCCCTTGGCGACGAGTCGTATGCGCCGGAAGTAGACTTGGCGACCGCGACCAAGATTACGCCAGACAAGCCCATCGAGAATCAAGAGGACGTAACGCGGCTCGTATTGGAACTCAAGGGCGGCGACCTCAAACGGCTAAAGAGCGATCACTACCAAACCGCTACTCGACTCGACTCAGACACGATCAAGCTCGACATCCATCCGCCCGTCAGTGGCTCTGCCATTGCGACGCAAAAGCCTGCGACTGAATACTTGGAGCCTGGGCTCAATGTTCCATCGAACGATGAAGAATTCACGAGGCTGTCGAAGACGATCGTCGGCGATGAAAAAGATCGTCACAAGGCCGCGCTGGCCATTTCTAACGAAGTAAACCAAATCATGAAGCCCAAGGCCAATGTGGGTATGGTCCGCGACGCGCGAGAGATCCTTCGGACGAAAGAAGGAGTATGCCGCGATTACGCAACCCTGGCGACGACTCTGATGCGCGCGGCAGGTATCGCTTCGAAGGTGGTCGCGGGGGCAGTCTATTTCGACGGAGCCTTCTACTATCACGCATGGGTCGAGGCCTGGGACGGCAAGACCTGGATTGCCATGGACCCGACGCTCGGTGGCGGCCTAGCCGACGCAACGCATATAAAGTTCGCCGAAGGCAACCCTGATAAAGCCTTTATTAGTTTTACACTCGATGGTGTCAAGATAAGGGTGCTCGATGTCACGCGCAAGAAATGAGGGGGCGGTTGAGGCCACTTAGGGCGGTCTGGATCGCGGTCTGGATGGTTGCCGGCGGTGTGATTGCCGGCTTGGCTTTGCCCTCGGTGATGGAGGCCACGTACAGACTTCTGTCGAACGTAGCCGACCGGGCTGCGGAAGACATCCCTTCGTTTCGTGTTCCCTTTACGCTGGGCGCAACCTTCCTCTTTGGAGCGATCATCCTGGGCTTGGTCGGAACTTACACCGCGGCCAAAATGGAGGAATGGATCTTCCGTTGGGAGCATATGGAAAGCGGCGACAAGATCACGCTTTTTGTCGGGGTCCTTATCGGTGTCTTGCTAAGCATTCCTTTCCACTTGGTTGCCTTCTTTTTCGGTCCCGTCTTCGTAATCGGCAGCTTCCTCTTTATGATGATCTTGGTCGCGTTTAGCATCGCGATCATGCGGAGCATGCAGGACGCGATGCCGTGGAACGCCGGAGCGGCGCGCAAGGGCAACACCAAGATCTTCGACACCAACGTCATTATCGACGGCCGCATTTACGAGGTCTGCAAGGCGGGCTTTCTCGACGGCAAGTTCTACATTCCGCAGTTCGTCCTCACCGAGTTACAGGTGATCGCGGATAGCCACGACCCGAATAGGCGGCAGCGGGGGCGGCGCGGCTTGGACATGCTCAAGCACCTTCAGGGAAGCTTCAGCGTCGATATCGGGACGCAAGACCGGCTGGCAGGAGACGTAAGCGACCCGGTCGACCAAAGGCTGGTTACACTCGCCCAAGCGCTCGGCGCACCACTCGTCACGAACGATTTCAACTTGAACAAGGTCGCCCAAGTGCAGGGCGTCTCCGTGCTCAATATCAATGACCTTGCGATGGCGATGAGGCCGGTCGTGCTGCCGGGCGACACCATGTCCGTCGAAATCGAAAGAGTGGGCAGCCAGTCCGGCCAAGGAGTCGGCTATGTGGAGGACGGCACGATGGTCATTATCGAGCACGGCGAATACCATATCGGTGAGCGTATCGACGTTCACGTGACGCAGATTCACCAATCGGCGGCAGGCCGGATGATTTTCGCGACGATAGAAGGAAGCGCCGAGGGCAGGAGCCGGCGCCGCCTGCGCTAATGGCGTTCGCCGTCTTGTTGGCAGCCGGCAACTCGTCCCGGTTCGGTTCGGATAAGCTCCGGCTTATGATGCCCGAAGGAATGCCTCTGTGGCGAAAATCCTTCGATGCGCTGCGCACACATCGATTGGTTTCCGGAGTCGGCGTCGTGTGCCCAAAAGGAGGAGAAAGTGATTTCCGATCATCGGATGCGGACTTCGTTATCGCCGGCGGCGAGACCCGCAAAGAAAGCAGTCTGCTCGGGGTCGCTGCCACTCCGACGGATACTGACGTCGTCCTGGTGCACGACGCGGCGCGCCCCTTTGCGGACGCTGCTCTGATTGAAAGAGTCATTCGATCTGCAACCGAGAACGGTGCAGCGGTGCCTGTTCTTCCGGTTCACGACACGGTCGGACGTGGAGGTGAATGGGTCGAGGAGTCACTAGACCGCGAAGGCCTATTCCGCACGCAGACACCCCAGGGTGCTCGCCGCGAGTGGCTGTTGGACGCGCTGTCGAAGGCTGCACATGCCACAGACGAGGCGTCGGCGCTGAAGGCGGCCGGATATCCGGTAAAAGTTGAAGCCGGCAGCGAGGAAAACATCAAGGTCACTGTTCGGAGCGACATACGGGAGACGCGCTCAGTCATCACTGTGACGGGCTTTGGATACGATATCCACCGGTTCTCGGATGACCCGGCGCGGCCCCTTCTTTTGGGTGGCGTCCACTTCCCTGGATCGATGGGCCTTGAGGGCCACTCGGACGCAGATGTCGTTCTGCATGCTGTCGCTGACGCGCTCTTGGGCACCTGCGGCTTAGGAGACATTGGGCAGCTCTATCCGGACACAGACCCAGCGTGGCACAACGCCGATAGCCTGGTATTTCTGAGAGAAGCGGCGAGGCTCGTTTCATCGAAAGGCGGCACACTCGCCGCCATCGACATCACCGTGTTAGCAGAGACCCCCAAACTGGGTGAAGGTCGCGAACAGATCCGTGCAATATTGTCGAAGGAGGTTGGCGTCGCGCAGAGTAATATCAATGTGAAGGCGACAACGATGGAAGGTCTTGGAGCTATTGGGCGCGGAGAGGGTATAGCCGCCATGGCCGTCGCTACCGTCATCCGCCCACTTTCACACTTCGAGGTGTAACAAGAATGGAACTATTGGTTAGAAACGCCGAAGGCAATGTGCCCCAATCTCAACGAGACTATGCGGCCAAGAGATTGAGCAAGCTCGAACGATTTTTCAAGAAGGCGACCAAGGTCGAAATGGTCCATTCCGAGCAGAAGGGTGAACACAGGCTCGAAGTCACCGTGTTTGCCGATAACTTCACTATTCGCGGCGATGAGCACGACTCTTCCCTGCACGCGTGCATCGACAAGGTCAGCGATAAGCTGGAAACACGCCTCAAAAAGCTCAAGACTCGAATTATCGACTCTCACCGGCGAGGTGGCATAAAGGAGCTACCACCGGCGCTCCTGGAGCCGCATGACAGCGAGCCTCACGAGGAGCGCCCGATTATCGAGAGAAAGGTGTTTACGGTCAAGGACATGTCGGTCGAGGAAGCCAGTCTGCAGATGGAATTGGTCGATCATCCCTTCTTCGTCTTCAGAAACGAGGATTCCGGGAGTTTCTCCGTTCTCTACAAGCGACGTGACGGTAATTACGGGATGCTCGAGCCGGAGCTTTAGCGGCCTCCGAACTCCGACTCCAATGAACTCTATCGATCCGGGACGAAACAACATCGTGCTCGGTGACTGCCTCGACATCCTACGCAACCTACCGGCCGCGTCCTTTCAACTGTTCTACATCGATCCTCCGTTCAACACGGGCGAAATGCAAGGACGGATTTCGCTCAAGGTCGCTGCCGAAGCGGAAAGGACGCGCCTCGGTTTCGGAGGGAAGCGTTATCGAGCGGAAAGCCTTGCCGAAAAATCATGCTCCGACCGTCATGAGGACTACCTTGCCTTCCTTGAGCCGCGTCTGCAAGAGGCCCACCGAGTGCTTTCATTTACGGGTTCCCTGTTCTTTCACATCGACTACCGCGAAGCTCA
>JACDEQ010000348.1 GCA_013816225.1 Armatimonadota bacterium
GGACCTCCCGGTCTCGGAAAAACCACGCTCGGATTTATTATCGCCAATGAACTGGATGCGACGATCCGAATTACAAGCGGTCCGGCCATTGAAAAGCAAGGCGATTTGGCGGCTATCCTCACAAATATCGAGGAGGGTTCGGTCTTATTTATCGACGAAATTCATCGGCTTTCCAGACCGGTCGAGGAAATCCTCTACCCGGCAATGGAGGATTTTCAACTGGACATCGTGATAGGCAAAGGACCGGGTGCCCACAGTATTCGCCTCGCGCTTCCCCGCTTCACGATCGTCGGGGCGACAACGCGAGCGGGATTGCTAACGGGACCCCTCAGGGATCGATTTGGAATTGTCCACAATTTTGAATATTACGAGAAGGACGCCTTGGAAACGATCATTAAACGCTCCGCTCGAATTTTCGGATACACGATCACGGACGAAGGGGCAGTTGAGCTAGCACTGCGGAGCCGGGGGACTCCGAGGGTCGCGAATCGACTGCTTAGACGGACGCGTGATTTTGCGCAGCACCTGAGCAAGGAGATTATCGACGAAGATGTTGCACGCTTCGCGCTCGACCGCTTGGAAATCGATACCCTCGGCCTCGACCGAATCGACCGCTCGATTTTATCGGCGATTATCGATAAGTTCGGCGGCGGGCCGGTCGGGGTCGAAACATTGTCCGCAGCCATTTCTGAAGACTCCGGGACGATAGAAGAGGTTTACGAGCCGTTTCTTATCCAGCAAGGATTTTTGCAGCGAACTCCTCGCGGGCGAATGGCGACTGAAGCCGCCTACAATTTCCTTGGCAAAGAGGGCGGCCCGCAGAAGAATCTGTTTTAGCGCGAAGTACGAATATTGATTATGTCGCCGTCTTGAACGATATATTCCTTGCCTTCGAGTTTCATTAGGTTGTGCGTATAGCAAGCCTTCAGGTCACCGAGGCGATCGAAATCGGCGTAGTGGGTGATTTCTGCCCGAATAAACCCTTTGGCGATATCCGAATGAATGGTATCGGCTGCCTTGATGGCGGTGGAACCATTTCGGAGCGGCCATGCTTGCGTGATGTTCTCACCGGCGGTAAAGAAGGTCACAAGCCCGAGCGCATGGTAAACCGTCCGCACCATATTTTCCGAGGCTGGAGTTTCGATGCCTAGCTCTTGTAAAAACTCTTGTCGCTCTTCGGCAGGGAGAGCCGCAATCTCTTTCTCGATTTCTGCACAAATGCGAAACGTAGGATCCTCCGCCTTCGAGTTGATTTCCGACGGAAAGTTAATATCCGATTCCGAGCAATTCACCGCCACTATCATAGGCTTCGCCGTTAGCATTTGGTAACCCGAAAGCAGAATCAGCTCGCTATCCGACAGATCCATGCGCCGGATTGGGGTGCCATTCTCCAAACCCGGCTGAATTTTCTCTAAGACCTGCTTTTCCATGTACTCCGGGCTGCCCGATTGGCGCGCCCCCGGCGATTTCGCGAGTCGAGCAATTCGATTTTCCGCAATTCCGAGATCGGCTAATATCAGCTCTGTGACGAGGGCAGAATGGTCGCGGGAGGGGTTCGGCTCCCCATGGAACGGCGCCGTGGGCGAGTCGAATTCGCGTACCACGTGAAGAAGAGCATCCATTCGGCGAGCTGCCTCTGCAAAGCCGGTTCGCGATCCGGCTTCCCTTAGCGTAGCGGCGCTATCTTGAATTTCCACTGTCGCGGGCACTCGCTTCTTCGGCGTGATCGCTTCGCAAATGCGCTCGAACCGCGCGTCGGGTACGGGAACGGCCATCAAGTCTCCCTTTCGGTTGCCACCAGAAACCGCGTCGAGGAGCGTGGTCTTGCCCGAACCCGCGTAACCGATCAATCCGACCTTCATCGGCCAGTAAACTCCACCCGCATCGGCCGCCCATTCGTTTGGTGGGGCAGGACGAAAAACACGTAGGCGGACGCGAGCGCGAGGAGGAAGAAGAACCAGGCCCACAGTCTGGACCGGCGGCGCGTTTCAGGCGGAGATTTGGACACGGCCCCTTATTATGGCGCGCCCAAATCTGCCATAATCTGCGCCTGCTTCGGCAGACGATAAAACTATGGATCAAGAACAGACCACTCCGGCGCAGGCTGCATACACCCCGGCAGCGCCACGACCCGAGCGGACGGCCGGCCAGGATAGACCTAGCGGGCCGAATAGGGTGCGCAAAGAGGATGATGAGGGCCAAGGCTTTCGCAAGAATTTCTCCGTGGGCGGCGGAAAAGACGCGCGCGGCAGAGGCCGAAGACGCCGCAAAGTCAGCTACCTCACGCTCAACAAGATTTCGACCCTCGATTACAAGGACATCGGCCTGCTCCGCCGATTCGTGAACGAGCAGGGCAAGATCGTTTCGCCTCGCCAGACCGGCGCGACCGCCAAAGAGCAGCGAATGATCGCCACCGCCATCAAGCGAGCCCGCGAAATGGCGCTCATGCCGTTCGTTGCCCTCGACAGCAGCATCGGAGACCGTGGCAGGGGCGGCTTCGAGAGACGCGGCGGCTACAGAGGGGGAGGAGGAGGCGGTGGTGGCGGCGGTTATCAGCGCCCAGAGAACCGCGAGCAACAGGCCCCGGCTCCACGAATCGAGGCGCCGGCGCCACCCGCCGAAACGCCGGCCGAGTAGTCGACTTGCCGGGGCGGGCACCCAACAACCTTTTCCTGGCGGTCGTTGCCGTAGGGTTGCTTGTCGTCGGCGGATGCGCCGGCCCCGACGACTGGATGCCTCTGAACCGAGGCAGGCAATGGAAATACCTTGTTCGCCAAGCCGGGCAGGTTATGACCGTCGCCACCGACGGCCCAATCCGAGTAGGCACGGACTACGGG
>JACDEQ010000349.1 GCA_013816225.1 Armatimonadota bacterium
TAGTTACACGGCGTTGACCATATTCGTCGGTAGCTGGCTCGCATTTTAATCGAATCGGAACGAAAGGACCTAAACAAGCTTCTCCCCATGCCACGGTGCAGGGGAGTGAGCAGTGAAAATCTTAGCAGCTTGGAACCGGGTCGCGTCCCCGCCGGAAAGGCCAATACCGCCCGCCCAACCGTTCGATGATGGTCTTGCTATCCTCGCACGATTGATTGCGCGCGAAGACCCCGCCCCGGACGCTGAAATCCCGCCCGATCCGCAACGCTGACGAGGCGGCCCGACAACGCCGGGCGGGCCGTGACGCCCTGACGGTAACAACAGCAACCCGGCTGCCGGAACAAATCTGCGATCTGTTTCTTGGGTCGTGTGGCAGGGGACGCGTATGGACATTTCAGTGAAGCGTCCCGTCGTCTTAATCGTCGAAGACGAATTGCTGATCCGTTTGGACGCAATCGAGATGATCGAAGCGGCCGGGTTTGACACGCTCGAAGCCGCCGACGCCGACGCCGCGATTGCGATACTCGAAGCCCGCCACGACATTCATGTGATGTTTACCGACATACATATGCCCGGTTCAATGGACGGCCTGAAGCTTTCGCATTACGTCCGCGACCGCTGGCCGCCGATTAAGATCATCGCCACGTCGGCCCATGCTCGCGCCAAAGGATTTGAGCTTCCGAACGGCGGTCGATTTTTGCCAAAGCCCTATTCGGCACGCGAAGTGGCGACGCATCTACACGAACTGATCGGCTCACAGCCGGGCGCACCTGCCGCGTAGCCCGGCCCGTGCCCGAGGAGGTAAGCTTTCTATGCCTTTGGTTCCAACCGGGGCGATCATCGCTCCGTTTCATCGGTGCCAACAGGAATGCATTCGTTTGCCCCCTCGCGCTGTGATCTGCCGCACGGATGTGCGCCGGCAGTTGGCACGAAACGGACCAGCCGGGTCGATCTCGCGATGTCCGTTGTTGGGGGGTGGATCAGAAGCGACCGGTGGCGCGCTAAACCGACGCGATTGACCCAAAGCGGACATCGGCATCTTCAGTTTCCTTCCCAAAGGCGTGTTTGAGACGCTACGATGCTATTTTCCAAGGCTTGAGGTCGGCATGAGGCGGCGCAAGTTTTTAGGCCTTGTCGGAGGTGCGGCGGCTTCGTGGCCGCTCGCCGTGCGCGCTCAGCACCCGGATCGGATGCGGCGTGTCGCGCTACTAGTGCTTTATGCAGAAAACGATCCGCAGGGGCAGACCCGCGCCGCAGCATTCCGGCAGGGGCTCGAAAGCGCAGGATGGACAATAGGCCGTAATATAACGGTCGATTATGTCTGGGGTACTTTCAACCCGGATTGGACGAACTCGGTCACGAAAGAATTGCGGCGATTGGCGCCTGACGTGGTTGTCGTCAATAGCAGTACAGCCTTGGATGCAATTCAGTCGGCCGCTGCTGCAACACCGATTGTTTTCGTAGCGGTCAGCGAACCGGTAGCTCAAGGCTTTGTGGCAAGTCTTTCGCATCCTGGCGGGAACATGACGGGATTGACCAATTTGGAGCCCTCGATGGGAGGAAAGTGGATCGGCTTGCTTAAGGAAATCGCACCTCAGGTCAAAAAAATCGCCTTCCTGTACAACCCCGGTAATCCGGGCTCCAGAGTGACTTTCCAAACAGCTCAATCTGCAGCCAAGGCGTTTTCATTGGACCTGGCTGACAGACCTGTTTCCCAGCCTTCCGATGTTGAGGCGGTCATGACAGCGCTCGGCGGCGAGCCGAACGGTGCGGTAATTGTTCCCCCTGATCCACTTACGGTTGGATTTCGGAAGCAAATCCTGGATCTGGCGAGCTCTTATAAGCTGCCTGTCGTGTCGGCGATTCGCTCATTCGCCGATGAAGGAGGACTTCTGGCCTACGGCGTTCACATCCCCGACCTGTTCCGTCAGGCCGGGGGCTATGTGGATCGCATACTCAAGGGCAGCAAGCCCGGGGACATCCCGGTTGCGCAACCAGTCAAGTTTGTATTGATCATCAATCTAAAGACCGCAAAGGCGCTTGGACTCACCGTTCCCGCCGCATTACTTGCGACTGCAGACGAGCTGATCGAATAACTTTTCTCACTTCCGGAAACTGGCACCAAGTGGACTCGGAGCGCCCTGTCTGCTCCGGTACGAAAAGTGGACATCGGTCTTGACGCCGCCGAGGTCCGGAAATGGCACATCGCGTCATGTCGCGGCGTCGCACCAATTCGGTCATTATCGGGGAGGAGCGGACTCTCGGGGACGAGCGGCCTTGACCAAACCGGTAGAGATTGACCCAAAGCGGTCGATCGGTGCCGAAAGCTCTTTGCCGGCGACTATCGCAATCATACTATTGGGGCTTGATGAAGGGCACCGAACTCGGAGACTAATCATGTCACTGTGGGCCAGCATTTCCCGGATCGCCCTGCTCACCGTTGCCGCTCTTCTCGCTCAGGCAAGTGACGCGGTCACTGCCGAGCTAAAAATAATGACTCCCAGGTCGATGTGGACCGTTCTGAAGGAGATCGGTCCTCAATTCGAAGGACCGTCGGGTTACAAGCTCAATGTCGTAACCGGCATCGCGGCGACGCTTGCCGATCGCATCATCGAGGGAGAAAATTTTGACGTTTTCATCGGCCCGCCGGTGCAGATGAATCGCGTGGTGCAGAACAATAGGGTCATTGCGGATACGCGGACTGCTATCGCGCACTCCGGAATTGGCGTTGAGGTCCGAGCTGGCGCACCTAAACCTGACATCAGCTCGGTCGATGCTTTCAAACGAGCGTTGCTGAACGCAAAGTCGATTGGTTATCTCAAGCAAGAAG
>JACDEQ010000350.1 GCA_013816225.1 Armatimonadota bacterium
TCGTGCAACGAATCTGGGCCCAGGCGTGTTGTCCTAGTGAAAAACACGGGCTTTTTGACGATTGCCGACAGGATTCGTTGCATGCCGCGCTTGCCAGCCGGGTACGTTTGCACCTGCCGCTCGCCTTAATCCGAGAATGCAGGGAACGAGAGAACCATGAGAACACCGACCAGCAAACAACCCCAGGATTCCGCCGCGGCCCGAGTGGACCGCGGCGAACCCCGGCGTCGTCAATTCGGCCACGGCGTTAAAGCCGTGGAGACGGAGAAACAACGTGGAAAGCGATCCAGCAAGAAAGGATCTTCCATCTTCAATTCGGCCACGGCGTTGAAACCGTGGAGGCCCGCGCGATTCCACCAAACAGTGAAATCGTCGATCGCACTCCTGCGATAAGGTTCGGGCACTACTGGCCGGAGTGCTCCCCCGCTCTTAGATTACGATGAATATAGCGGAAGTGCAAGATAGGATATTCCAGAATTAATGCACCAATTTTATGTCGGGCGGCGTTATCCTTGTCGAGATCGCAAGCGTAATGCCAAGGAAGCATCATCATGATCGAGATTTGCCCCCAAATGATTCGGAGTCAGCTGTACGCCTGGCTGCTGGTCCGCACACGAAATCGCCATCTTGCCGATGACTTTTCCCAAGAGGTGCTGCTGAATTGCATGCGAAACATTGGAACGAAAGAGGATCCTTGGACCTTGGAATACGTTTTGGCGGCAGCGCGAAACACGCTTTATTCCGCTTGGAGATCAGCGACCCGCTATCGAAAGCACGTGGAGTTCATCGGACGTGGCCTATCGGAAATCGATTCCAAGAATGTCATTGAAGTGGCGATAGCGACAATGGATGCGTGTCAAATAGTTCAGAGTGCGTTCGCCCGCCTGAAACTCGCTGATGCCGAGATACTACGGCGGCATTGCATGGAGGGCGAAGCCCTTTCGGAGATTGCAAAGACTGCGCATGAGCCAATTGAAACCGTGCGAAGTCGGCTCAAACGAGCAAAGCGTCGGTTTCGGAAAACACTTGAATTGAAGGGCAGCGCAGCGTGACCATTCACCTTTGGTTGCAACATGGGGATATGCGATGAATACCAACTCTTTCGACGAAATTTTCAGGGAGCTAACTGGCAATTTGCCGTTCCCATGGCAGAGGGCGCTCTTCGAGCGATTTGCCGCCGGCGACATTCCGGCATCGTGCAATCTGCCCACAGGATTGGGCAAGACCAATGTCATCGCCATTTGGTTGATTGCGCTGGGCAAGCATCCGGAAAAGATGCCGCGGCGCTTGGTCTACGTGGTCAACCGGCGAACGGTTGTCGATCAAACGACGACCGAAGCGGAAAAGCTGCGGGCAAATGCAGCGAAGGCAGATGTACCCGTTCCCGTAATTAGCACGCTGCGAGGACAGTTCGCCGACAACCGCGAATGGTCCACCGATCCGTCAAAGCCCGCGATCATTTGCGGCACCGTGGATATGATCGGCTCGCGGTTGCTCTTTTCCGGCTACGGCGTGGGCCGCAACTCAAAACCACTTCACGCCGGCTTTCTCGGCCAGGACGTGCTGCTCGTTCACGATGAAGCCCACTTAGAGCCAGCGTTTCAAGAGTTGCTGATTGCCATTGAGAATGAACAGAGTCGATGTGTCGATTTCGGCAAATTCCGCGTGATGGAGTTGACGGCTACACCGCGCGTGGGGACAGAACCGTTCCGGTTGACGAAAGAAGAGAGAGAGCCGCCCGCGGCAATTCCAAGCGAAGCAACTGAGCCAATTCACCACGTCTGGCGTCGAACCCAAGCAATGAAAGCCCTTGTCCCGCATCCGATCACGGACGAAAAAAAGGAACTCGTAACAAAACTAGTTGACCTTGCGTTGAGATACCAGGATCAGGACGCCAAGCCGGCGGTCCTCTTATTCATGCGGACCGTCGAGGCCGTCGGCGAAGTCGTTAACGGACTAAAGAAGGGTAAGGTTCCTGAAGAAAACATCCTCACACTGACAGGAACGATGCGTGGTTTAGAGCGCGACTTGATGACGGAAAAGAATCGCGTTTTTGCTCGCTTCAAAAAGGAATCGACCGTTGCTCCGCAAACTGGAACCGTGTTTCTCGTATGTACTTCTGCTGGCGAGGTTGGCGTGGACATGTCCGCTGACCATCTCGTGTGTGACCTCTCCACTTTCGACAGCATGGCTCAGCGCTTCGGACGGGTTAACCGGTACGGCGATGGGGACGCAACGATCGATTTCGTTCATCCGACAACATTCGAGACCAATGATAGTCGATACGAGCCAGCTCGCGAACGAACATTGGGTTTTCTCGATGAGCTCCGCAGGCGCTCGGATGGGGTGCTCGACGCCTGCCCAAGTGCTATGAGCGAGTTAGTGGAGCGAGTGCTCCGGGTTGGCACCGAAGCAGAACTGACGCCCATGGACCGAAGCGAAGCCATACGAAAGTACCTGCTCCCCGCTTTTGCGCCCACCCCGACGATACTGCCGACTTCCGACATTCTGTTCGACGCATGGGCGCTGACTACCATCAAAGGGCAACTACCCGGCCGTCCGGAAGTAGAGTCGTACTTGCACGGTATAGAGGAAGAAGCGAGTTTCGACACGGAGTTCGCTTGGCGGGAAGAAGTAGCGTTGTTAACAGGGAAAGTCGGCGAAGATGAAATCGTTGGCTTGATGGAGGAGTTCCCGCTCCGACCGCATGAAGTTCTGCGCGTGCCTACGTTCAGCAAGATCGGGGCCTACACGCAACTGGAAGAGATCGCTGCTCGGCAACCCGACTTGCCTGCATGGGTAATTGAGCCGAATGGTCAACTCACGGT
>JACDEQ010000351.1 GCA_013816225.1 Armatimonadota bacterium
GCCGTACCGCATGAAGAGTCAGACTCCGATCAGATCGACGTACGCGACCCACATTCCTCAGGTACGGGTCACGTACGCTTTTTGGAAGCGGGTCCTAGACGTCGTCGGTAGCATCGTTCTCATCGCCCTTCTGTCGCCCGCGCTGGTGGTAATCGCGCTGTTGGTCAAATTCACGAGTCCCGGAAGGGTCATCTACCAATCGCCGAGGATTGGGAAAAGCGGCGTGCAGTTTCCTTTTTACAAGTTCCGGTCGATGTATGAGGATGCCGACAAGAGGTTAGGCGATCTGCTCGCGGAAGGGAGCAACGAGAAAGACGGGCCAATCTTCAAGATGAAGAATGACCCGCGAATTACGCCGATCGGAGCGTTCCTGCGCAAGTACAGCCTGGACGAACTGCCGCAACTTTTCAACGTGCTAAAGGGCGAGATGAGCCTCGTTGGCCCACGGCCTCCAATCCCGCGCGAAGTGGACCAGTACGACGAAAAGGCCTTTGTTCGTCTTTGCGTGACACCCGGTATCACATGCCTTTGGCAAATTTGCGGCAGGAGCGACACGACCTTCGACGAATGGATGGCGCTGGACACACTTTATGTGGAGCAGATGTCTTTTTGGTTGGACCTAAAGATTCTGCTCAAGACGCCCACCGCCGTATTGCGCGGCGATGGAGCGTATTGATTACATTTTTTGTTTTAATTCTGGAGATGTTGTGAAGGAAGACCATTTAACGGAGGCCGCGCCAGTCGGGGAGGCAAAGGACACGCGCCTGCCCTTGGGCCCAGACGAGGTCGAGATTCCCTTGGTAGGGATGAGGCTCGAAAGGCGAATAGTCCCCTGGCTCGTCGCAGCGCTGAGCGCTCTACTCCTCCTCGGCTGGTTTTTTCTGAGCCGCCTCCCCTCGGTCTGGTTCGACGAAGAGGGATACTACTCTCACGGCTTGCTGATCCCCTTTATGGCCATCGCCGTGATCTACGCGCGCCGGGACAGAATTAGGGCGGAACCGATCGGCAGTTCCAACATCGGCCTGATTCTCATGATTCTGGGGCTTGCGAGCCTGCTCGCCAGCAAGGTGATCGATAACCTTTCGCTCGCCGCGTTCTCGTTTATCCTCGCCATCGTCGGCGGCGTACTATTCGCCTTCGGCAGGAAGATATCGAAGCACATCGTTGGTCCGGTCCTATTTCTCGTTTTCATGATGCCCGTTCTCGGCTGGGCGATCGATTCATGGACGAACCCCCTTCAGCGTGCTTCGACCAAGGTCGCCGAAAAGATGCTGAACGTCGCCGGTTACGAAACCGATATGTCGCCAGCGCAGCCGACTGTCATTCACATGAACAACTATCCGCTGAACGTCGGCGGGCCCTGCAGCGGTTTCAAGCTGATCCTATCGCTCGTCGCCTTCACGTCTTTCTTCGCAATGATCTCGGGGCTTGGTTGGAAGAAGAATGCGCTGCTCTTCGCGATCACGCTCCCGCTGGCGCTCTTTATCAACGGTTTGCGAATCATGCTCATCGGCGCTGTCGGTGAGAGCCAGACGACCCAAACTCCGATCCTATCCTCCTTCGCCAGTTGGTTGAGAAACTACGGCGACGACGCTGGAATGGTATTTCACGACTACAGCGGATACATCACACTTCTGGTTTGCTTTGTAATTCTTCACTTCATTGTCAGAGCCCTCGAGGGCAGGAGGCAACCTGATGCAGTCGCGAGTTAAGTTCGTCATAGTTTTCTTTGCCTTGGCCGGCTTGGCGTCGCTGTTTTTACACGCCAAGCAGTATCCGCAGAAATCCGAAGCATGGATGGAGGCCGCGGTTCCGGAAGAGATCGACGGCTATACCTTCACCACGTCATCGAAGCGCGATGCGACGGTGAGAATGGATGAGATGACATATGAAATCTTGAAGCCCTTCGGCATCGTGGTGCGCAACTTCACGGGGCAAGACGGCAAGAACTTCGACTTCGTCGTGATCGCCGGCAACTCTCGAAAGTCCTTCCACGACCCGCAGGTCTGCTTCAGCGCCCAGAACTGGCAGCTCATCGATCCTAAGCTCCAAGAGATCAACCTTCCGTCGGTCGGCGGCAAAGTCCCAGCGACGGTCATGGGCTTGAAGAGGCCAGGCGCCAACGGGGTGGCTATGTACTTCTACCGAGGACCCATGGGTTGGCGTCACTCCCCACTCTATATACCGTTCGACCTCACCTTCGCTAAACTATTGATGAAGGACGACGCCGACGCCCAGTTCTTCCGCTTCATCATGTCCCCGGCCACAACACCCGCCGATGCAACCAGAGAATCGGCAGCGAAGACACGCAAGCAAGACGTCGACGCATTGTCGAAGTTCGCCGACTCAGTCTTTCGCAAGCTCAAGGCCACGGACGACGGCGCGTACTTCGTCAGCCGTTAACGCGTTTCATCGTCAGCGCTGCGCCGAATAACGGTACCGAACGGGAGGCTTCGCTCGATTTTCGGCAATTCGCCTTTGGACACAGCCGCGATCGCTCTCATCAAGAAGGGCAGGTTCTCAGCAGCAGGCCACGTGCTGGAGTCCACAGCCCCCGTGTAGGCAACCTTGCCGTCGGCGTCCATCAGGAAGGCCTCGGGCGTTCGCGTGGCGCGGTATGCGTCTGCAAACGCGTTCCCCGGATCGAGCGCTATATCGAAAGCCAACTCCGCAACGGCTGCAAAGCTGCTCACGGCCGCGGCAGTCTCATCGTAATTCGAAAAGAGAGCCAAAACGCCAAGGTTCGCTTCACGGGCCGAAGCCGCACAGAGCTTAATTCTCTCCATGTATAGTTCGTCGGCCGGGCCCGACGAGGATAGGAAG
>JACDEQ010000086.1 GCA_013816225.1 Armatimonadota bacterium
TCCAGCACTTCACGGTGCTCTATCAGCATATCTCCCCACAGGCACGGCCGCTTGCCCAGGGAAACGATCCACTCGCAGAGCGGCGCGAAATAGTCGGCGTAGATTCCCGCATTGCCGATCGCCTCGGCGCGCTTTGCGCAAATCTCGCACTGGCCGAGCTGATTCGTTTCATCCCCGCCCAGATGCACCCACTCATCGTCGAACGCCTCCAGGGCATCCGTGATCAGCTTGCGGCCGAAATCGATGCACTCCTGCCGAGAGGGGCACATCTGAGCGGAGCCGGTGCTCGGCCCTTCGCCCAGCCACTGCCCGCCCTCCGATCGGATGAACCCCTCCATGTGGCCAAGCACATTGAGGAACGGAATCACCCGCAGGCCCTGCGTCCGAAACTCCGCGGTCATCCTCCGAACCAATTCGGGAGTCATGCAACCTTCGTCGGCTGCCCAGGGAACGGAAGGGTACGCATATCGGTGCTCCAGGTACAATCCGACCGCGTTATAGCCTGCCTTCAAAGAGCGTTCGAGCATCTCCCGCAAGGCGTCTTCACGGGGCGATTGATCGCGAGCGATATCGTACATCCAGCCGATAAACTGCATCGCGAAGGTTTACCTCAAGCGACACGGAACCGCCTGCCAAAACGTCAAAACACGCAACACCCACACCCAGGAGAAGCAACCACCCCATGCTGACAACCCTTATCGTTACTGCGGCGGCGAGCCAGATCGCCTACGCCGCCACGCCCGCCGGAGCCATCCTCGGCCAGGAGGCGCTCGCCCTTGCAGCGGCTCCCGTAGGATCGCGGTTCGCAGCTGCGATGAACGACAAGTCCATAAAGATTTTCGACGCGAAAACGCGTACGACGATGGCGACCTTTCATGGCCATACTTTTCAGGCCAGGGCAGTGGCCTGGAGCCCGCAGGGCGACAAGATCGCCAGCGGCTCCGAGAACGCCGAGATTCGGATTTGGGACGTTAAGACCGGAACCTCGAGGTCGATAAAAGGAACGCACCTGCGCTCGATCAACGCGCTCTATTTCAACGCAAAGGGGACGATGCTGCTCAGTACGAGCGACGACGACACGTCGAAGGTTTGGGATCTTGCCGATACCAAGAAGCCGGTCGCGATCATCTACGGAAAGGGCATAAACATCTACGGGACTCGCTGGGACAAGTCGGGCACGAGGATACTGGCCGGCACGCTAGGGCGGGGATTCTTGCTTTACAGCCCCAAGACGTACACGGTCGTGAAGGCTCTCGGCGGCCACCCCGGTTACGGCGTGAACGACGTGGATGTGAACGACCTTTGCACCCGGGCAGCCACGGCTGGACGAGACGGCGCGGTGGGAATTTGGGACCTTAAGACCAAGCAGCGGATCGCCTACCTTCGAGGCCATACGGATTGGGTGATGCGCGTCAAGTTCGATCCGACGGGGGCATTCGTCGCGAGCAGCGCGACAGACGGCACGGTGCGCGTTTGGAACGTCCGCGCCCTCAAATTGGCTGCCGAAATCCCTGCCCAGAGCTACACCGGGAGCCCGCTGGCGTGGGTCGCCGGCGGGAATATGCTAGTCACCCAAGGGAATGATAATTACATCCGCATCTTCAAATTCGGGAAGCAATAGCATGTTTCTGTGTTATAATTTCGGTTCTGCAAGGCTTATGCGAGTAAAAGCAATCTGCGCGGCAATGCTCGCCTGCCTCCTTCTGGTTGGCACGGCGGACGCTCAAAGGAGTACGGGCCGAAACCCAAAGAGGGCCAAGGTCGGCAAACTGGGCCAACTGAACCAGAAATCCCCGATCTATTCCAAGCCGGACAAAGGAGCACGAATCCTCTACCGTGGCGATGCGCAGCTCTACGTCGTCATGAAGAGCATAGACGGCGACTGGGTCACGCTCGTCATGGCCGACGGCACCAGCGGTTACATCGAAACGAAATACGTCGACAGCCTCCCCTATGAAGTCAACGTAAAGAAGCCCGAAGCCGTGCCCGTTCCGGTAGCGACGCGGGGCGGATACTCGCGCACTGGCGGTCGCGGCGGGGCCTCAGTTCTGGGCGACGACCTCGGCAGCCAAATCGTCCGCACGGGCATGAGCTACATCGGCACTCCGTATGTTTGGGGCGGAAACAGCTTAAGCGGGGGAATCGATTGCAGTGGCTTCGTCCAGCAGCTTTTCAAGGCGCAAGGAATGAACCTGCCGCGGACTGCCCAAGAGCAGAGCTACGTCGGCATGCCCGTCGACAACTTCGCGGGCCTGCAGGTAGGCGACCGGCTGTATTTCACAGACTCGAAGCGCGCCCGAATCACCCACACCGGCATCTACATGGGCAACGGCCACTTCATCCACAGCAGCAGCGGCCTGAGCGGCATCTACACTAGCCCTCTCAACGACCGCTGGATGCGAATCCTCGTCAACGTCCGTCGTTAGAGGCCCTGAGACTTGGACTAAAGAGTCTCACAGCGCGACCACTACGAAGACCGTCCACGGTCGTGTGGCACGGGTAAGCGCATCGAGAACTTCCACTCAAACAGTGCTAATTGGCGCTTACCTGTGCAGCAACTACCGGCTATGCCGAATGCCGCGGAAATGGCACCTTCCAGAGCCCTCGTAGCATCGGAAACTCGCTTGAGCCCAGCCTATCGGTGAATAATCTCTCACAGCCCGCCGACAAGGGTTGCGTGAATGATCGGTCAGGCCCGGGATCACGCTCATCGGTGTCGACGCTTCCCTCGATTCCGCGGCAGTAGCACGGGTAAGCGCTCGGCAGTTGTGCCACTCGATGGCTGTGAGCGCTTACCCATGCCACCCCCCGACCGGCGTGAGGGCGACGTGTGGGGCGGCGGGAAACGTGGGCATGTGTCTACTATTTGGGCAAACATGTGTTAGACTGTACGAATCATGCCCGAGTTGGACTTCAAAGGCAAGGAGTTCGTCCGCAACCACCACCTCACGGTGCCGTACCGGCCGCTCGTGCCGGACGCAGGAAAGTCGTTGGGTAAGCCGGATTTGGATGGAAACCTGATCATCCACGGCGACAATTTGGAGGCGCTCAAGGCGCTGCTCCCCAAGTACGCGGGCAAGGTGGATTGTATCTTCATCGACCCACCCTACAACACCGGCAACGAAGGCTGGTGCTACAACGACAACGTCAACAGCCCCATGCTCAAGGCGTGGTTCAGCGAAAACCCGGTCGGCGTGGACGACGGCTTGCGTCACGACAAGTGGTGCTGCATGATGTGGCCGAGGCTGAAACTGCTTTGGGAGTTGCTCGCCGAGCACGGGGGCCTCTGGATGACTCTGGATGACAACGAGTTCCATCGGGCGCGCTCGATCCTGGATGAACTCTTCGGCGGAGAGAATGCTATCGCAACTATTGTTTGGCACAAAATGGATAGTCCGCGAAACACAGCGGAGTTCTTTAGCACGGATCAGGACTATCTGCTGTGCGTTGCCAAGTCTGCAAGTGCCTTTCAAGTGGGTTCGATGCCAAGAACGAGCGAGATGCTCGCCAGGTATCAGAATCCGGACAACGATCCACGCGGAGTGTGGCTCTTGAGCGATCTCGCAGCGCGAAACTACTACGCGCAGGGTCTATACGAAATTGTACTTCCCTCTGGCGGTCTGATAAAGGGGCCGCCAAAGGGTAGCTACTGGCGCATCAGCAAGCAAAAATTTGAAGCGTTGGCAGCTGAGAACCGAATTTACTTCGGTAAGGACGGGAATGCTCGGCCAGGAATCAAGAGATTCTTAACGGACGTTAGGAGCGGCGTTGTGCCCCAGACGCTTTGGCATTGGGAGACCGTTGGAAGCACGCGAAATGCAAAGCAGGAGCTGCACAGCATCTTCTCGGACGTTGATCAGGAGTCCATCTTTGTAACGCCCAAGCCCAGTCGCCTACTTGACCGTGTCCTAAATTTGGCTACAAGTGGCGTTCCGGAAGCGATCATCCTCGACTCCTTCGCCGGATCCGGCACCACCGCCCATGCCGTGCTCAAACTCAACGCACAAGACGGCGGCAACCGGAAGTTTATTCTCGTGGAGTGCGAAGACTACGCCGACGCGCTGACCGCCGAAAGAGTCCGCCGCGTCATAGACGGCTACCCCTTCAAGGGCAACCAGCGGAAAACGCTCTACGAAAAGAAACTCACCTGGACGGAGCTCAAGAAGGGCGAGCACTTGAAACAGGAAGCCGAGAACACCAAGAAGATGTACGAAGCCGATTGGGACGACGTCAAAATAACGATGGACGACGGCGCCCTCAAAGTGATCGGCGAGCGGAAGATCGAGGAAACGGCCCCCGGCCTTGGCGGCTCGTTCACTTACTGCACCCTCGGCCCGCCGCTCAAACTCGACGAAATGCTGAAAGGCAAGGGCCTTCCAAGCCGAGAAGCACTTGGCGATTGGCTGCTCTACGTCGCCGGAACGGGTGGCCGCAGGGACAAAGCGCCGAAACTGGCGAAGGGCATCGACCCGCACTTTCTCGCTAAACAAGGCTGCACGTATTATTGGTTCTTGTACAAACCCGATAAAGAGTGGCTGAAGAGCCCCGAATCCGCGCTGACTCTCGACCTCGCCCGCGCGATCGCGAAAGTCGACCCGAAAGCCGAGCACCGCGTGTTCGCGCCGCAAAAGTTCGTGAGCAATAAGCTGTTGCGGGCGGAGGGATTGCGCATCGAGTTCGCGCCCATTCCGCTCGCCCTGTTCCGCCGTGGAGCCGAGTAGTCATGCAAGCCAAAGAGTTCCAACGAACGGCGCTGGAAAGGCTGGACCAGTACTTGGAAAAGCTCCAAGAGGCTGTCGAGGGAATACGACAGATCGAAGAGATTCGGAACGCAAACCCGGGCGTGGAAATTCCGCTGCCCGACTTCACCCTGCAGGCGTGGGGCAAGATGGCGGAGGTCGGAGAGGTCGGACGGGCCGAACCCTATAGCCCGCGTATCGACGGCGTGGGCAGCCCGGTTCCGTGCGTCACCCTGAAGGTCCCCACCGGCGGTGGCAAGACTTTTTTAGCCGTACACGGCTTGACGAAAGTGCTGGATCAATACTTTGCCGACGATTCGGAAAAGTTCGTGCTGTGGATCGTGCCCAGCGAAGCGATCTACTCCCAGACGAAGGCCAAGCTGATTGACCGCGACCACCCGTTCCGCAAGCTTCTCGATATCGCGAGTGGGGGCCGTGTGAAGATTCTGGAGAAAGATTCCCCCCTGCACCGCGACGACCTGAAGGGCAGCTTGTGCGTGATGATGCTGATGCTTCCTTCCGCGAACCGGCACGACGCGGTGAACAAGCTCAAACTGTTCAAGGACCGGGGCAACGTGAATGGCTTCTTGCCGCCGGAAGACGATTTGCCGGCGCATCAAGCGCTAAGAGAGTTGGTCCCGAACCTGGACTTCGTCTCGCAGGGCGATGTCTTCGGCGAGGAAATGGAGGCGGTTGGCCAGATTCGAAGCAGCCTCGGGAATGCGCTTCGGTTGATACGCCCGCTGATCGTGCTCGACGAGGGCCAGAAGGCCGTGACCGACCTCGCATACAGCACCCTCTACGGCTTCAATCCGCGTTTCGTGCTGGAGCTTTCGGCTACGCCAAAGGATGGGAATAAGCGAAAGGCCAACTGGCTCGTGAACATCGGCGGCGTGGAACTGGATGCCGAAGAGATGATCAAGATGCCGATGCTCGTTACGGTGACGCCGGAGAACTCGTGGAAAGACTGTCTGCGGGAAGCGTGGCAGCAAGTTGTGAGCTTGCAGGCTGAAGCCGACAAGCTCGATGCAAACGAGCAGCGGTATATACGACCGATTCTACTGGTGCAAGTCGAGAATACCGGAGTGCGCATTGAGGGCAAGGTTCACTCAGACGACGCGAAAGCGCACTTGATCGGACTAGGGGTCAGCGAGGATGCCATCGCGATAAAGACAACTGACCAAGACGAACTCAAGACGTTGGAGGTCAAGAATCTTCTGGACCGGGCATGTCCCATCCGGGCGATCATTACCATGCGGGCTTTGCAGGAAGGGTGGGACTGTCCTTTCGCGTATGTGCTGTGCAGTCTGGCCGTGGGACGTAGCGCGAACGCGATGACGCAATTGGTGGGGCGGATTCTTCGCCAACCGGAAGTGACGAAGACCGGGGTGGGGACTCTCGATCAATGCTACGTCTATACGTACCACCAGCAGACGGGCAAAGTGGTCGAGCAGATCAAGAAAGGCTTGGAGCAGGAGGGTATGGCCGACATGTCCGGCAAGATTGTGGACACGTCCTCACAGGCCGCGAGCGCTACCTTGCGCGAACGAAGGAGGCCCTACGAGAAGCGCACGTACTACTTGCCACAGGTTCTCGTCTACGACGGCGCAAAGAATGCGCGCGAGGTGGACTGGGAAACGGATATTCTCGCCCCGATTATATGGGAGAAATTGCGCCTCCTGCCGCCTAAGGGCGGGCTGCCGAAGGGCGACCCCGAGTTGGTAGGCGGAGTTCGATCCATCGACATATCTCTAGTGAAAGGCGGCAAGGCGAAAAACCTGGACGCGGGGGTTTCTGCTGCCGAGTTCGACCCGGTTTTCGCGGTCCGCGCTTTGTCGGATCACGTGCCGAATGCTTGGATCGCGCACACGTGGGTGGCGGAGTACACGAACGTTTTGCTGGCCCGCGGCTGGACTGACACCGAGATGGGGGAACGCCAGCAGTACATGATTCGGGAAATGGTGAAGACGGCCGGGCAGGTGATCGAATCGGCGGCGCGTGCCGTGTTCGAAAGCGGGCTTTCCGAAGGGCGAATCGCGTTTCATCTGGTGGCCGAGAAGTGGTGGCCGAAATGGGAAATGCCGACGAAGTCCTCGGTGAACGTCGCGCCCGGCGCAAAACGTGTGCGTCGTGCGGACGACACCGACTGGGAGAAAGACTTGTTCAGCCCAATCTATCCGAACGAACTAAACGGATTGGAACTCAAGGTGGCTTCCTTC
Organism: Armatimonadota bacterium; assembly: GCA_013816225.1. GTDB lineage: Bacteria > Armatimonadota > Fimbriimonadia > Fimbriimonadales > ATM1 > JACDEQ01. The sequence continues at coordinate 6,959 of JACDEQ010000086.1, forward strand.
TTAGACAGACAGGCAGCCGTGACGTGGTGGTATCGCAACCTTGTACGCGGTTCTGCCTATGGCCTGCAAGGCTGGCGCAGGAATCGAATCTACCCCGATCTTATCATTGCTCAAGAAGTGGATGGCGACATCGAAAGGTGGATCGTCATCGAGACCAAGGGGGATCAACTGGCCGGCAATCTCGACACGACCTACAAGAGTGAAGTAATGACCCGGCTGACCGACACTTATGAGAATCCGGCAGGGAAGGTGGGTCAACTCACTTTGCTCGAGCACAAGGCGCGCTACCAGTGCGACATGGTCATGGAAGGGAGTTGGGAAGCGGACGTTCTGAACTTGCTGAAGGAATAAGGGCGCGCCGTCGAGCGGGACCACGTGGCCGGCGGTGTATTCCTGCAATCCAATCTTTCCGGTGGAGTAGCCGATGTGAGGGTGACGTGTGCCACGGATGAGCGGCCCGCTTACTCCCAAACGAAATGGACTTCATGCTGCTCGTCCGTGTGTCGGGCTTTCATCTCATTTCTTTATTGGGCGATTCTGCGCCATCTCTCTTTCTCCACAATCGGAAACGCACCGACAAGCATCCGCAAACGCCACCTAATCTCGATCGTTCCAAAGGGAACCGAGCCAACCGGTACGGACTTTCCTAAAACACCGCAAGTTCCCGAAATTACGAACAAAAAAATGAGCGGGAATATCAGAAATCAACGGGTGAAACCGTGCAGACCTACTTCACAGTACCGATGACCGGAATATCGATCGTTGGATAGCGGTCGGAATCCGTTCTCACCGTCACCTTGCCGGGAATCGGGCCGGGCTTCGTCGGCTTCCCATTGATCACGATGCGGTACCTGCGGTCGGAGTCGGCTTGCAACTTGGCTTCGATCGATTCGCCTTCTGCGGAAACTCCGATTACCTTGAACGGCTTGCTGGCGTGCTCCACGATCACAGTCCGAGTAACCGACTGGCCGCTCACGACAACCCCGAAATATGCGGTTTTAGGTTGCGCGAAGATGCCCTTGTGGGTTTCGATCGTCACGTCGGCGTTGGGGTGTTTCTTAGAGTCGGTGAGGATAACGATCCGAACCCATTCGAGGCCCGCTCGGTAGTCCGTTGGAAATGTCACGCGCACGCGATAGCCGAGGCGTTTCTGCGGCGCGGGGCCGAAGAGCGGGTCGACGATCTCCTCGTTGAACGGCAGGACCTGCGTCCCCAC
>JACDEQ010000087.1 GCA_013816225.1 Armatimonadota bacterium
GAGATCGCGCAGAAGGTCCCTCACTTCCGTTTCCTCAAAGAGAGCTATGCTTGTATCTGCCATTCTTGTCCTCCGTTGACTTCTCATCAAAGCAACCGGACGGAATGGCAACCCTTTTTACACCACTAACTGGGACACAGCCCACACCTGAAATAGAAGCTGTTTCCATGGCACTGGTCTGCCCCACTTGTGAAGACAATTCAGGAGTAGACCCCCTCCATCATTGAATCTGACATCGCCTGCGCCGAAGCCAGCCGCCAATAGTGTTGCCGGCGGTGGGAAGGGTCGTCCTCAGTCCCGAGGTTCCGGCATGTCCACGTGGTAGGGGCCGACGACCGAGCGGTCGGCTGAGCAGTGCTCTTCCGATTCGAGCTTAATCTGATCCTTGGGCCTGGGTTCGCCCATCGGCCTGACCTTCTTGCCGCGCTTGCGTGATTCCGCGTCACCCTTCTGCATTCGTTTCTCCTGTGCTCTTCGTCGAGGACCGAAGCACATCATCATCGAGGCGCTGCGGCCGAACTTGATACTCTATTTATACTCATTCGGCACGGCACGCATTGCGTCCTTCCGCTTTGGAGTCATATTAGAGAGGACGAATTATGAATAGCAGAATTTGGATCATCGTTTGCGTTGGCCTTGCCGCCATAGCTCTTTTGACCTACGAACTCGGGAGCGGCATCGAGCGAAGGCAAACGGACGAGGAGGCCGATTGGGATGAAATCGACGAGGCCTCGGACGGGTCCTTCCCCGCGAGCGACGCTCCGAGCTGGACTCCGGTCAAGGGCGTCGGCGACGTTTAGTACCCCTTCGCGGCGGCCCCTCGTATAGCGTGGCTCTCCACCAAGCCGTCGATACAGGTCCACGCCGTAAACCCATCTTTTGAAGCAGCCGCTCCCCAATCGCCGTGGATCGTAACGGCGAAGACCACGCTGATTTGCTCGCGGGTCTCCGGCTTACGGTCCACCATGACCTTTACGGCGGCGTCGCAAGCCTCTTCGGCATTCATGCCGTCGCGCATGTTCTCGACAGCTCGGAAAGAGAGCATAAACCTCCAGATGTCCTCACCGACACCGGTCGCACCGGCGGCGCCCGCGTCGTCGTCAGCGTAATATCCGCCCCCCATGATCGGTGAGTCACCGACTCGGCCCGGCAGCTTCCACGCGAGGCCGCTCGTGCTGCAGGCCGCCACCACGTGACCACTCTCCTCCCTACCGACGATCGTTACCGTGTCGTGCGTAGCAAGGTGGGCAACCTCGGCAGCGGTCTTATCCTTGAGCCAAGCCTCATACCGTGCGAGGCTCTCGCGAGTTTGCAGCGTTCTGCGCTCGAATCCTCTGCTCTCGGCGAAGCGGGCGGCCTGGTCGCCGGCCAGCATCACGTGGGGTGTATCCATAACGTGCCTTGCTACCGAAATGGCAGGAACGATGCCCCGCAACGCGCACACGGCGCCAGCTCGCAAGGACCGGCCGTCCATCATTCCGGCGTCGAGCTCCTGCTCTCCCTCCGCGTTAGGAAAGCCTCCCAAACCGATCGCCATGAATTTCGGGTCCATTTCGACCTCGATTAGGCCGTCTTCGCATGCTGACAGTAGGTCGCTCTTTTGCTGGTAACTCTCCCAGGCCTCGCGGACGCACGGGCCACCGGGATCGGCCCATGTGGAAACGAAGACGGTCTGCATTCGGGACTATTGGGCCTGCAGGACGACCGCACCGTATTTGACCTCGCCATACGCGATCGGGCGAACGATCTCCCAGCCGCCGTCCTTACGATATTCGTCCGGTTTTGTGGGGTCGATATCCGGGAATTTGGAACCGGCCATGTGATTTCTATCGGAAGAAGCCAGCACCGCTCCTCGGGTGTCCGTTATTGCGCAGAGGGTGAAGCCCTTGACTCTAACCATATCGTCGACGACGCGCTGCAAGCTCTCGCCATCTAGCAGCTGACCCTTGTTCCTCAGGTCCAAGAGGGGAACGATCGCGGTCGCGAAGGCGGCGGCGCTGTTGGCCGCTCCTTCCCTTCTGGCGTTGGACAGGCCAAAGTAAAGTTGTGAACCCAGGATCAAAATCCCGATGCCGAGCAGGATCGCCAGCCACTGGAACCCCTTCTTGCCCCAATCCGTCGGCTTCTTCTCCTCGACCCTCTCCACTCCTTGTTCCGGTGTATCGCTCATTCTTATCCTCCTGGCAAAGCTGCGGACGCCAACGTGTCCATCCTCAAATCGTCGGTCTCGCCTTTCGCAAGCCTCCAACTGGCAACATGCGCGATCATGGCTGCGTTGTCTGTGCAAAGATCGAAAGGCGGCGTCACAAAGTCATGACTTCGCTCGGAGGCCAACAGCTTCAGTTTAGCGCGAAGTCGTTTGTTCGCCGCGACGCCGCCGACCAGAGTGATCGCCTTCGCGCTGGTCTCTTCACAGGCGCGAAGTGTGCGCTCGGCCAGTACCGAGGCGACCGTTTCCTCCATGCTCGCCGCGGCGGAAGGGACGTCGAGGGATTCGCCTTCATCTCGGGCCAAATAAAGGACGGCCGTCTTTAGGCCCGAGAAGCTGAAATCCAGCGTTGGCCCGCGCAAGCCGGCGGGCAGCTTGTATTTCTTGTCGTCGCCGCCTTCAGCGGCGCTTTGAATGGCCGGCCCTCCCGGGTAGCCGAGTCCGAGCGCCCGGGCGGACTTGTCGAAAGCCTCGCCTGCTGCGTCATCGATGGTTCCGCCGAGCTTCTTGTACTCCCCGGCGGACTTCACGAAAACGAGCTCGGTATGTCCGCCCGAGACAAGCAGGCAGACGTGCGGAAATTCCACATCCGCGGCCATGAGGGAAGACAGTATGTGCGCCTCCAAATGATGGATGCCGACCATCGGCTTAGCGAGGGCAAGGGACAGGGCCTTCGCCGCTGAAACACCGACCGACAGGGCGCCGACCAGCCCCGGACGGTTCGCCACGCCTATACCAGCCATGTCAGGGAGTGCGCAGCCGGATATCTTCAGCGCGGTGCCCAACGCCGGGATCAAGGCTTCAGTGTGCTTCCTTGCGGCGGCTTCCGGAACGACGCCTCCCCATTGGCGATGCAGTTCCGCCTGGGAACTGACAACGTTAGCAAGGACATTGCGGCCGCGAACGACCGCCACCGAGGTCTCGTCGCAGCTGGTTTCGATGCCGAGAACCGGGTCATGGAGGTATTTCACGTTAGCCCATACAGCCACATAACGACTGCGTCCTCCTTGTCCTTAGGATAGTAGCCCTTGCGGAGGCCGCACCGAACAAACCCGAGCTTTTCGTACAGAGTGATGGCTGCTACGTTGCCCGCGCGCACCTCGAGCGTCGAACACGTATGGTCCGTTGTTTTTGCCGCCTCGAGGATCCTTTCCATGAGTAGGCGGCCTACGCCATTCCTTCGGTGGTTTGGGTGGACGGCGATGTTCGTGACGTGCGCCTCGTCGATAATGGACCAATAGCCTGCAAATCCGACCAGGGTTGTATTGTGGGTAGCAACCAAGTAAGTGGCTTGATGGTTGCTCAGTTCCGCCTGGAAACTGCTTTCCGACCACGGCGCGGGATTGCAAATTCGTTCGAGTTCCATGACGGCGGCCATGTGGCTTTCGAGCATCGGCTCCACCTGATAGCCGGCCATCCTACCCCCCAAGATAAGCTTCGCGAACAGCAGGATTATCGAGCAGAGCTTTGCCGGTGTCGTTGAGGACGATCCGGCCGGTTTCGAGCACATAGGCGCGGTTCGCGAGGTCTAGCGCCCGATGTGCGTTCTGCTCGACGAGGAGCAGCGTTACGCCCTCCGAATTGATGCGCCTGATGATCGAGAAGATCTCTGTCACGAGATTGGGCGCGAGGCCGAGGCTTGGCTCGTCCAAAAGAAGGAGGCGGGGCCTCGCCATCAATGCACGGCCGATCGCAAGCATCTGCTGCTCCCCCCCGCTCAATGTCCCCGCGTTCTGTTTGATTCTCTCGCGGAGCCGCGGGAACAAGTCCAGCGCCTTTTCGATATCGGATAAAATCTCGGCATCCTTCCGGCAAAACGCACCGAGCTTTAGGTTTTCCAGTACCGACATATTCGTAAAGATGCGCCGCCCCTCTGGACAGTGAACGATTCCCTTTTGAACGACCAGGTGTGCTGGGAGGTTGTCGATTTCTTCGCCTTCGAAGGTCACGCTTCCTTCCTTGCAGCGTATGATCCCGGATATCGCCCTCAGAAGCGTACTCTTTCCCGCTCCGTTCGATCCGATGATCGAGACGATTTCGCCTTGATCGACGTCAACGCAAAGGCCTTTCAGTGCGTGGATAGCACCGTAATAAACCTGGAGATCTTTGATCGCGAGCATCACGGTTGGCCTCCTACGAACATGAGCTGCACGTCGAAAATGAGCGCCGCGTTCGGCGGTATCGGGCTCCCGGGCTGCGGGTTGGCTCCATACGCCAGGTCCGCGGGGATCGTGAGCTTTCGGCGCCCGCCGACCTTCATGCCCTCGAGCCCCTCCATCCAGCCGATGATCACTGCGGGCTCCTTCGGGTCATAAGTGAACGTGTATGGTTCGCCATTATCCTTGTACGAAGTGGCAAACATAAAACCGTCGGGCAAAGTGCCGACGTAATGCACCGTCACACTCGCACCGGGAAATATTTGCCGACCAGAACCGACCACAATGTCCTCGATTTTCAGGACCTTGATCTTCGCGGATTCCGCAGCAACTTTGGCTTTATCCACGGTCTTGGGAAGGTTCGCGGGAACAGGTACTGCCGGGGGATCGAGTTTAGTATTTAGAGGCCGTACGCGCAAGGTCATTTCTTTTACGAGGCCCTCGGCCACCTGGTCGATATTCTTCGGTTTATGGCAACCCGCCACGGTGGCGGCCAGGACGAGGTTGAGCATTGCTCGCATACCCACGTAGGGTACCTCGCAGGTAAGCTTACGGCTCGAACATGGCGAAGTCTGGGTCCAAAAGACCCGATGGACCGGCGGCCATCGTCAATCGGCACGCGCGCTACGATTACGAAATTCTCGGCTCCTATGAGGCGGGAATCGCGCTGGAAGGTTCAGAGGTTAAGAGCGTCTTCCGCGGGCAGGTTAACCTGTCCGGGGCGTATTGCCGCGTCGATGAGGGAGAGGCTTGGCTCTATGACATGGACATTGCGCCGTACGGGAAAGCGGGGTCCTACGTACCGGGACGGCAGCGAAAGCGTAAGCTGCTGTTGCATAAGAAAGAGATCGAACTTATTCGGCGTCGCTCGGAAGAGCGCGGATTGGCGCTAATTCCCACGAGAGTCTATTTCCAGAATCGACGGGTAAAGGTTGAGATTTCCATCGCTCGTGGCAGGCGTCAGTACGACAAACGGGAGAAGATCGACGCAAAGACCGCGCGGAGGGAGAGTGAGTCTGGCGATTGATGGTTTGCCGGCAGGGTGCCGTCGCTACGACCGCGCTACGACGGCTACTCGTCGATCGGGCTGAAGTGGATGACTGAAACCATGTGGCCCGTCGAGATTTTCTCGCCGTAGATTCTTGAGAGGAGCGAGGCGATGTCGTCTGGCGATCGGAACTCGGGATTTTCGCGCTCTACTTCCCGAGGGCTCAGTTCGGCGATTGTTTTTACTTCCACGCGATCGATGATGGCGCTATATAGTTTCTGCCGCCTGCCGAACCGCTGACCGGTCGTAATCCAGACAATTTCGCCCGAATGGTATTTAACGCTTTTGTCTCCCAGGCGAACCGTCACGGATTTACGATTGGTTCTAAGAATATCGAGATAAAGATCCGAATAAAAGTTAATTGCGTACATATTTAGGTGCGCTCTTTTGCTCCGAGTATTTTGATCGCTTCGAGTGCACGGACGCGGGCGTCGTTGGCCTCTTCGTCGGTAAGAGTGCGGCTCCGGTCTCTCAAGAGTACCGCCACGCCGAGGCTGTGTTCACCCTCAGGAATACCCTTGCCTTCGTAAACGTCGAAAAGCCATATTTCTTCTGCATTTTCCCCGATAGCCGACTGAATTGCCGATTCAATTTGGGTATAAGAAATCTCTTTTGGAATGGAGAAGGCGAGGTCACGGCGCACCGGGGGGTGCTGGCTAATCGGCTCGTACTCGATTTTTCGCCGATCGCTCGCAAAAAGTGTCTCGATATTTAGCTCGCCCATCAAGACTCCCGAAGGGAGGTCTAGACTGTCCGCCGTGTCGACCTCAATTTCGCCGAGGATTCCGGCGCAACCTCCGCCCGCCACCACTTTCGCCTGACGGTTGGGATGAAAGCGCCGATCGGCGGACGGCTCGAATTCGACATCGCGCCCCAAGAGGGATGCAACCTGCTCCACGACGCCTTTCGCTGCGTAGAAGTCGGCGTCCGGCCCGGTCGAGTCCTTCCAATGATCCGGGGTCAGTTTCCCGGATAACAGGAAAGCCAGAGATCGCGATTCATAGTCCGAGAAGATCCTGCCGACCTCGAATAGTCTTAGCGAGCGACCTCGGTTTTTCGCAGCTGTTCTCGCCAGGCCCGGCAGAATCGAGTTCCTCAAGAACGCTAATTCTGGTGCTGCGGGGTTTCTCAGTTGCACCTTCTCTCCGCAAGAATCGAGCGGGGAATGATCGGTTAGAGTGTGGTTTGCGACCTCGGCAAAGCCGAGCCTCAACATCGCATTGCGAGCTTGCGTCCTAATTGCGGCCTCGGGGGACTCACCTCCTTGTGGCGTGGAACCGAACGGCAACGCCTCCGGAATCTTGTCGTATCCCCAGAGCCGCCCTATTTCTTCGACCAGGTCTTCTTCGAGGGTCAGATCATTGCGCCACGTGGGCGGCGCGGCGCGAAGGCCCACTTTGGTCTCCTCGACCCGGCAGCCGATGGCGTTCAAAGCGGTCGCTGCCGCTGCCTTCGGTACCTCCATGCCGAGCAATCGGTTCCACCGGGCTTCACGGACTTCGATTGCCCTTCGCTCCGAGGGCCGATAGGAGTCGTGTATCGAGTCGGCCCGCCTTCCAAGCAGCTCGGCGAACCTTTGAATCGCTCTCACAGCGCCGTCGGGGTCCACAAACCGCTCGAAACGGAAGCTGGCTTCGGTGGTCATGCCGAGAGCCTTGCGGGTCTTTCTTACCGAAACAGGGCCGAAGTGAGCAGATTCGAGCAGGATACTCGTGGTGGAATCCGACACTTCGCTGTCCTGCCCTCCCATCACGCCCGCGATCGCCACCGTGCGTTCGGCATCGCAAATCATAAGCATTCCAGGCTTCAGTTCCCGGTCGACCCCGTCGAGGGTCTTCAACTTCTCTCCGTCTCGTGCGGAGCGGACGACGATGCGGCCGCCGCCAAGCTTGTCGAAATCGAAAGCATGGAGCGGCTGGCCCAGTTCAAGCATGACGTAGTTCGTCGCGTCGACGATGACGTTGATCGGACGCATGCCCGAAGCTGTAAGCCGACTCTGGATCGCGTCGGAACTCGAGCCGATTGGGACGCCACGAAACATGCCCGCGGCATATCGCCTGCAATTGTCCCAGTCCTCAACAGTTACGATTCCCGAATCATCGGTCGAGATCGGTGGCGTCGAAAGTACGCTGCGGAAAAGCGCGGTTGGTTTGAAGCGAAGAGGGTCTTTAGCAGCCAATTCGCGTGCGAGGCCCAGGATGGAAAGGCAATCGCCGCGATTGGGCGTCACTTTAAAGTTGAGAACGCCTCCCTCCTCGCTCTCCAGCTCCAAACCGAGCCTGGTGAGGACACTCCCCATTTCATCCGGCGTTGAGTCGGTCTCGACGAAATCCTTCAACCATTCGACCGCGACTTTCATGCCGGAAATTGCTCCAGAAACCTGAGGTCGTTGTCATAAAAGAGTCGGAGGTCGTCCACCCGATATTGCATCATCGGGATCCGCTCGACTCCTAGACCGAAAGCGAAACCGCTGTACTTCTCTGTGTCGAAGCCTTGAGCGAACATGATGTTCGGATGGATGAGGCCAGCGCCGCCAAGCTCGATCCACCCCGCCCTCTTGCAAATGGGGCAACCCGCGCCGTCGCAGAACGGGCATGAGATAGCGTAGTCTACGCCAGGCTCGACGAACGGGAAGAAATCCGGCCGGAATCGCACCTGAACTCCAGGTCCGAACATGGAGCGTGCGAAAGCCCCCAGCGTACCTTTCAGATGATGCATTCCGATGCCTTCGTCGATCA
>JACDEQ010000352.1 GCA_013816225.1 Armatimonadota bacterium
CGCCCGGTGCGGGCCGCCGACCATGCTTGAAACGTATCTGAACCTATTGGATCTCTGCTATTTCGAAGTTACGGAGGCGTTCAAAAGCCTCGCGGACGAGCACGTCTGGAAACGCCCTGACAGTGGGCTTCTCTCGGTGGGAGAACTGGCGGGGCACGTCGCCTATTGGGAGGCGGTCCGCTTCGCAGGGGAAGGCATCGACGGAAGCTCGTCTCGCGACCTCTCGACCTGCCGAGTGAGCAGCCCCTTGCTCGATCCCCGGTTCGCCTATTACACGACCAACTTAGCGACGCCTCCGTCGGAAGGGCAAGTCGCATTGACCGCAACACAGGTTCTTAATGAGCTGCTGCGTGTGCATCGGGAATCTATGGCGCTGCTGAAAGCTTTGAATCCGGACATGGAGTCCGCGGCCCCGCACTGGCATTCCACCAATGTCGAATTGCTGAAGTACGTGGTTTTCCACATCGCCTACCACACTGGGCAGATGTACTCGGTGCGGCACCTTCTCGGCGAAGAGACACCCGATAATTGAGCATGAAAAGAAATGAATGCTAAAGCCAGTTGAAGAACAAACCGAACCGAGAGTGCCGCCGGATCTTCGCAAAGCGCTTGCGGCTGCCCCCTTGGACCTTGATGATCTGGTCCTCCGTGTAACGATTTCCTTTGTTCAATGCTGTCCCCCTAGTTGGAGACGAAAACCTAAAACTCAGGGGTGGTCAAATATTGGGGGGCAGGCCAGGTGTCTATGTCCAGTGTTTTGAAGGATGACTTTGGCCGTCGGGCACCTTCTCTCACCAGTGCCACCGACTAAGCATCCTCAAACTCTCGCCCCTGCCACCCGTCCGGGTACGGGCTATGCCCCGACCTAGGCGCGCAGGCGCTCGCCTGTGAGGGTCGAGCCAGGTGCGACGAGGTCTGCTGGCGTGCCCTCGAACACGACGCGCCCGCCATCGTGCCCGGCACCTGGCTCGCTGACCGAACCGAGGTCGATCACCCAGTCCGCCGTTTTGGCACAGTGCGCGTCACCACCCAGTGGTGCATCCCCAGGCGCCGTACGCGGTCGAACCCTTCGCGCTCGAACATCGCCAGCGTCCCGCCATGCAGGAACGAGGACGACGTCTTGCGCCCTTCGACGTCCTCCGGATATGCCTCGACCACGCCGCCCCCGAGCCGGGCGATCTCTTCCAGAGCGCCAGCCAGCGCCAGGTTCGCGACCCCGCGCTTTCGATAGCCCTTGCCGACGTAGAAGCACGTGATCCGCCAATCCGGCAGCCCGCCCGGCTCCTGCTCATACTGCTTGCGGTGCTTGATGTTTCGCAACTCGTGGGGAGGCCCGAACTGGCACCAGCCCACAGCGGTCTCGCGCTCGAAGACCATCGCCGCCTGCGCCCGCCCTTCGCGCACCAGCCGCTGCTTGGTTTCGCGGTACGGCTTGCACTGGCCCTTTCCTCCCAGCGGGTCGAGGTGGAACGCGATGCACCAGCATCCGCCCCAAATGCCCCCGTTCGCTTCGACCAGCCCCGCGAACGCCGGCCACGTGCTCTCATCGAGCGGCCGAACCGTGAAGTCAGCACCGCCGCTCTTCATCTTCTTCATGGTTGTTGTCTCATTCTTGATGAGCGGATGACGATTGCGATTCCTGCTTGTCCGCGGCCTTGAGGGCCCAACGGAGAATTCCAAAAAAAGCTTCCGCGATCGCCAACACGTATGAAATGGCGACGAGAATCCAAGTGGGCGCGGCAGGAAAGGGCAAACGCAAGACGAGCCAGTTGACCCAGGCGAGAACGGAAGCAGCCAAGAACATCAGGACGTACGTTCCGATCAAAGAGCCAGCAGACGTAGGCGGTTCATTCGGCTGCTCGGGGGGTCGCTCCCACGCCACGCACACTCCTCCGAGCCAAAGTATTCGTCGATGTATTCCAAACAACGCGCGTGGCAAGCAGCAAGAGCGCCGGCGAAGCCGACCTTTGCTAGGCTGCTATCGTCAATTGGAGGATTTGAGCAGGACTTCAAACATTCCAACCTCGCCTTGGCCTCCTTGCTTTCAGCTCCCTTGCACAGCTCAGCGAGTTCTTGCCTGTGGTGTGTTGCCATCACCTCAGCGATTTGAACATCCGAACGATAGCTTCTCAGGGCAAAAGGCTTTTCCTTGACCCAATGCTCTAGGTTCTTGTCAAACCTATAATCGTCCTTCATCCCCAGCAGGCGCAACGCAGCGGATTTTCCAATGGCGCTTGCACCCATCCCCCAGCCTGCATACCCAATCGGAAAATAGAGGAACCAAACATCTTCGTTTCGGTACTCGTCAACCAGTTGATGAACGGTCACCTTGCCGCGATTAAGACGCCAACGCCAACGAAAGCTCGGGTGCGCAACCTTGAATTCAAGGGAAAGAGCCCACCTGGCTTCCCTATTCTGTGAAGTATCAATTTGAAGTTTCAGGTTCTTCCAAACACTATCAATCGCATGCTCGCATGATTGAAGATAGTTCGCAATGGCGTAGTCGTCGTGCATCGACTGCGCCGCGATTTGCTTTCTCAGGTCCGAAAGGATCGCGTCCATCGGCTCATCTTCATATTGGCGGTCAAGAAGATTGTGGAAGGATCGCTCATAGCAGTCGAATCCGATACCCCAATAGTGCTGGTAAAAGAGTTCTTCGCTCACCGCTTCGGGAATGCGGCTGAGTAACTGCGGATCACTGACCCGGAAGCGTTTGAGCATGGACGTTGTAGGCAGATCGCCAAGCATCATGGCTCCCATCAGGATCCAATCTCGAGTGATTCCCGTGACGCTTCCCTCGGCTGCTCCT
>JACDEQ010000353.1 GCA_013816225.1 Armatimonadota bacterium
GGACGTGGAAGGGCGAGCGAAGACGCGCAAGCGGGTTCTCGATACAGGCTTGATCAGGTTTGGAGACCTCTCTGCCTCTTGCATACTCCGCAACTTGTCGGAGACCGGTGCCGCTCTGGACGTAGGCTCACAGAGTTTTATTCCCGACCAGTTCACATTGATCGTTGTACGGAAAAAGAAAATCTATTCCTGCAATGTCATCTGGCGAAAAGTAACGCGCATCGGCGTGTCGCTCTGCTGATCCGCATGGCAGGGCGGAAAACGATTTCGACCAGAAGAGATTGGAGCGCCGAGGAAGATGCCACGGTGCGCAGCCTCATGGATAAAGGAAGAGAGGCAGCCGAGGTAGGGGCAATGCTTCAACGGACACCGCAAGCCATTTATGCGCGACTACAGCGCCTTTATCGAAGACGCCGGAACAATTCGAAGCATTGAAGTTGACGGCGACCGCATTGCTGACAATTTGATGAACGCCAGTTACTCAAACGGAATGGGCGCCGGCCAGTTGAGCAGCGTAAGCTCCCGGTCGCCTGGCTCGTAGGTGACGATGCGGAAGTTCTTCGCACCGTCCCAGCGGATTTCAAAGACCTTGCGATCGTCGGCGCGAATTTGAATTCTGGAAAACTCAGTCGGCAGTGCATTTGGTCTATAAGGGACAACGAGTTCGCCGGTCAGGCCGTTTTTGTCAAATCGGCGCAGGTGTTCTCACCATCGAAGTCGAGCACGCCGTCGATTTCGGCAGACGATAGCTCCCGATAGGCGATGCGGCCTAGCACTTTGGCTCGATGCAGTCTCGCTTCGCGGTCAGCTCTGTTCAACTCGAACTCTCAAAAAGAATAAAGGCGGCGGGTCGAGGCCGCCGCCCTTGGTTGGCCTGATCTCCTAGACTTGTCAGCCGCGTAGCTCGTCGCACCCTGCATAAAACGCGACTTTGTCCGGACCGTCGACAGGCAAGCTGTCAACATATTGCTTCTGTTGTGCCGCCTCGTCCAACGACCGTGTAGCAGCCCAGCGCACTGCGCCGAGCATGTAGATCATCTTCTCTTGGTTGGCCTCTGTCGGATCGTGGCTGACCATTTTCCGAGCGATTGTGTGAGCCTCGATCGCCGCCGGGACCGATGCGTTGCAGGGAAACCCGCGCTCGCAGAAATTCAAGATATCTTCCGCAGTTTGCATCTGACGAATTCTCCGTTGTTGAACGCTGTCAGAGCTTAAACGATTGCCGATCCAGCGAAACAACTATGCCTGTGACTAAAGTCTCCTAGCGGAGACTTTAATCGCCGAAAGAATACGGTAGGAGATTATATTCGCCAGTGTACCCGGCAAAGCCGTTGATGCTTTGGCAGAGCGAGTGAATGCGCTGGTTCACTCCGCTAAGCTGTACGAACCGACGCCCAAAAGAGCGGACACAGCACAGCATGAAGATAATCTCAATCCGACAACCCTGGGCGTCGCTGATCGTCAGCGGCGTGAAGGATGTCGAAAACCGGACATGGTCGACGCGCTATCGCGGGCCGGTGCTGATCCACGCTTCGCGCACGACAGACAAAATCAGCGACGACGAATTCCAGTCCCGCTTTGAAATGGCGATCCCCGCCACGTTGCCGCGCGGCGGGGTCGTTGGCATGGCTGAGATCGTCGATTGCGTCAGCACGCATCCTAGTTGCTGGTATGCGCCCGGCCACTTTGCGTTCGTGATGGAGAGCGCTCGACCGCTACCCTTCGTGAAATGGAAGGGAGCGCTGTTGCTTCGCGACGCGCCGCCGGCGCTGATTGAACTGATCCGGCTCAACTAGCCTTCCCGCTATCAACCAGCTTGTTTCACTACTGAGGAGCTTTCGGCGCGTCCGGGTTCACCGGCTTCGGGCCGGGCGGCACGGGCTCATTCGCGGGCTTTGCGTCGGTCGGCGTTACGGTGGCGCCAGCCGCCTCTGCCGCTGCCGCCGTCTCATTCGTTGGGATTGCCGCTGGCGCTTGAACGACCGGGCGGGTCCACGGGCCGTGGTCGACGATCAGGAGTGCCAACAGGCCGATTAAGGCGATAAACGCGGCGATGGCGACAGGCACAAACTTTTTCTGACGGGGCGCTCGTGTTGGCAAAGTCGTTCCTCCCAGAGTTCAGCGGGCATCGGAGGGAGGCCTCCATCCCGTGATCAAATGTCCCCAAACTCTGGGGTTCCAACAATCCTCGGCCAAATTGGTTGCGACGACCTGCAGCTTGACCGCTACCTTTCGACCGCTCCCTGACGAGCTTAGGTCAACGACGCCCCCTGCGATCGCGCGCGCGGCAGCACGTGGGCGGTTCCAGATTTAACGCGAAATCGCGGTATTCAGCTTAACAAGCGAGTTCCGTTGTCAGTGCGCATTACGGGAGTACTTTTTGCTCGACCCAAACGTTCGCATTTGGCAACGCCGTTTTGAAGACATTGGTGTCTCATGAACCGTCCGACCGTGCCCCGCGAGTGTGAAAGAGACCGGACCGTCTCTGCCCCAGACGATCTCGATGCGTTGTTTCGCAAGGTGCAAAACTTGCGAGAGCAAGTTCGGGCTTTTGAGGGGCGTTTGTTGAGGAAGAGATACCCGATCCATTCCAATCAGGAAGTTCGGGAGCGTCGGAAATGACGGTCGAAAACCATCCTGGTCCGTGGAGGTTTGTTGCCAAGCCGGTTTGGGCCAATGCTTGGCACGTCTGGCGTGTGATAATTCCGCGACGGTCGATCACTGGCCGACTATTGTTCGGTCAAGTTTGGCGTCGGCATGATGGACGGCGCTGGATTTACAAACGCTTGGTCGACTTCGA
>JACDEQ010000354.1 GCA_013816225.1 Armatimonadota bacterium
GTCGTGGACCTGGGCAATCGTAGTGATGCGCGAGGCCGCGTCTTTCAAGGCATTTCGGACATCTTCCGACTCCGCGTTACGCCCCTGCACGCGCAGCAGACCCACGACCGACGCCAGGCTGTTTTTGACGCGGTGGCTCATCTCGCGCGTCAGCATGGCCTGGTGGTCGAGTGCTTCCTTGAGGTCCGCGTCGGCATGTTGCCGCTCGATGGCAATACCGAGCAAACCAGCGAAGCCGGCAAGGAAGTCGGCATCCGCAGCATCGAACTGGCCGGGGTCGGCACTGTCGACCTCCAGGACCCCGAAGGGCAGATTGCCCTCGCCGCCTCTCGCGATCAGGACGTTGATCGCCCGCTTGATCCCGTGATCCGACAACAGCTTGGGCGTGCGAAAGCGTGTTTCTTCCTGCAGATGATTTGAAATGACCATTTGGCCGGTCTGGAACGCATAACCGGCGGGAGATTCCATATCAATCCCGAGCGACACCTGCCCGATGGTTCCCGAGGCCCAGCCGACGCCAGCACGGACCAGCAGCCGCCTGTCGTCAGGCATGTACTCAAGCACCTTCGCCAAGGATGTTTCGAGGCCTTGGGCGCAGAGTTCGGTAGCGCGCTGCAGGATTTGTCCAATGTCCCGGGTCTGCATCGCAGAGCGACCGAACTCTCCAAGCAGGGACTGTTGCCGCAACCGGTACGGTAGCTCCTGCCTAGTGGCATCGGTGGCTGCGGTAGGGGCCGATACTGAATCCTTCTCGGGTAGAGTGGGCATTAGTTAGTCCCTCAGAGAGGTCGCCGCGAGCGCCGCAGGGAAAATGTAGCATGGCGCCACTGCCGGAGGACACGATTTCTAGCGCCTAGGGCATCCGCAACCGGCTGTCAGAAGAGGAGGGAAAAAAAATTTGGACTCCTCTTGAAACCGAAATCCGGTTTTTTTATTTTCCAAGTCGCCGCCGCGAGGTGGCTCCCGGGCGCCTAATGGGCCCGGGGACCCGAGACGGGCACCGGTCGTGTCCGGTGCCGCTATTAACCATTTTGCTCTTAGGAGGATCTGGCTATGCGCACTTATGACTTCGCTCCCCTCTTCCGGTCGACTATCGGTTACGACCGTCTTTTCGACCTTGCCGAGACCGCCCAGCGCGGCGCCGAGGAAGGCTATCCGCCCTACAATATTGAACGGCTGGCCGAAGACCGGTACCAGATCACACTGGCGGTCGCGGGCTTCTCGCCCGATGAAATCGCGATCACAGCAGAGCAGAACGTCGTCACGATCGAAGGCGGCAAGACCGAGAAAGCTGAGTGCGAATTCCTGTATCGCGGCATCTCAACCCGCCACTTCAAGCGCCAGTTCAACCTGGCCGACTACGTTCAGGTCAAGGATGCATCCTTCGACAACGGTCTGCTGAAGATCGAACTAGTCCGGGAAATCCCCGAAGCCATGAAGCCGCGGCGGATCGCCATCAACGGCGCGACCAACGTGCACCAGCTCGAGTCAAAGGCGGCTTGAATTAACACCCCTGCGGCAGTCCGGCCTTGTTGGTCTCGTGGCTGCCGCCCCACTCCTCTGTGAATGGAGCATGCGGCCGACGACCGCCAACGACGACACGTCTTCAACTTCCAGGTGCTGCTGCTTCCTTTCGGTAATATGATGCGATTGCGCGGTTGTCCAAGCGTATTCGATACCTACCGACGCGAAGGGGCCGTGGGCGGAACGCCACAGGATGAGGTGGCCTTACCCATAGCGAACGCAGCGCGCTGACAACTGCAACATGGAAAAACCCGCCCAAGGGAAGCGTCTCAAGGCAGTGGCGACAACGTACAACATTGTTCGCTTCGGCGAAGGTTGGCGCTCGACATTAGCACAGGGCCGACCCAGTGATTTCCGCTTTCAGTAAGTAGCGGACCGCAGCGAGAGGCTGGCCGAGCCAACTTGGGCCAACGGGTGCACCTCGGCCAACTATCGGCCCGGTTGGCCTGCATGGAGCTTCTTGTACGGAAACGCGGAACGCCGGGTACGCTGTATAGTTCACCCTTTCTGTTTTTCTTTTGCGCTTTTTCCATCGGAGCTTTTAGAGCGTTCTTCGAAGCGATCAGCGCCCTTAGCTAGATCGTGCCCCGTCTTGCTTTCGTTTTTCGCTTCTTCCTTAGCAGTCGCCTCGCGCAAGCCTTGAGCGGCCCGCTCCCCCGCTTTTGATGATTTTCGTTCGTCATCCATTTGTTGCTCCTTCCGTGAAAACAGGAAAACTTCGTTGTCTATCCCAGCTAAGCCGTAACGATATCCAATCAGTTGGCTTAGACATTGTTCCAGTTCCGTTGAGTCTGCTGCGCCTCCTGGCGTAAATGTGACCTCCGGCGAGGCTCGGTCCAAAGCTGACATCGAAGATTACAAGCAGCATGTCCGCCAAGAGTCTGGGCTGCGAAGAAACGCGGTGTTTTAGGCAGGCAAGCTCGATATGGTAACGCCAGGCCATAGGCTCAGACGACGCTTATCCTTGAACCCAATCACTACACCAATGAGGAAGAGGGCCAGACACTACGTGGACCACTGCCTATCAGGCTTGTGCGCTGACGAGCAAGGGCACAACGGGCAAGGAGCGGCGGAGTTCAAGATGGGAGTCCGGCTCATGCCTGCGCCCCTTCGGGCGAGGCCGCGAAGACATTTTGGAAGGTAATTGAATAGCGCAGGCTTTCGACGCGGGGAATGCCGTGCTCCCACTCGGAAGCAGGCCCCCCGCAGCCGGTCGAAAAGAACAAACCGATCCGGGGGATTTCAGGCCCGCTCTCAAATACTA
>JACDEQ010000355.1 GCA_013816225.1 Armatimonadota bacterium
GTATAGCCCTGATAGACGGAGCGGCTGGTGTAGAACGAGCCAATCGGCCGGTACTGCCACGTCGAGCTCTGCTCTACGTTCGTGACCTCGCCCTGCAGCCGCACATGCGAATCCCCGCCGACCGGCCTGACCCACTGAAGCCCGGCCGTATAGCCGCGGGTGTGGTTCGGCATCTCGAGAAAATCGCGGAGCGATACGGGAAAGTCTGCGCGGCCCCACTCGACGTAGCTCTCGAAGCCGTACACAGGAACCGCCCACCGCGCGAAGAGCGAAAAAAGCTGATCCTTTCCTGGCTTCATCGTTCCGTCGGTCACTGCGCGAGCGTTCGGGTGCCCGGTGTTCTTGATGAAGTCAAAGAGGTTTCCGGCGACGTCCCCGTAGCTTGACGCAACTGAAAACACCGATCGGAGGAAGCCGAGTGTGAGACCCGACTCCGTACTGTGCTGCCAGGTGACGGCAATCGCGCTCAAGGATCTGAGGTCATCGTCTTCGGTGAACTTGGTCCACCAGTTGGACTCCTGGAGCACACCCACGATCCATCGTGCCTCCCACACGCCAAGGCGCGTGTCGAGCGGACGCGATGTGCGCAGAAAACCATGGGGCATCCCGGGCGCATTGTCGCTCATGATTATCGGGTTCCGGAGGGCGGGGCCCCACCACTCATTCTCGGTCCCGATTCCGACTTCGACCGGGCCTCCGCTCAGCGTTAGCGACGATTGCCCCGGATAGAGTCGCCTGACCGGCGAGTCCCCCATTTTCCACGGCAGGTCGATTGAATAGGGGAATTGGTTCCATGACATTGAAAAGCGATTCCTTGCACGCCGGAGGTGTAAGGGCATCGTGAACCGTATGTCATCCGGGTTCAGCGAGAGGCTGTCATTCGCCGAGTACACCAGTTCGGGAATTGCGACGAGTCTCAGCGGGCCAAGAGCTGCTGTAAAACCGGCAAGGACGCGCGCATTGGCGCCGACTCCCGCCCACAGGGCGCCGTCGTTCCGCCCGTAAGGAAGCTCGCTGTTAGTAACGAAGCTCACAGTCGGGAGCACGATCGTGTATCTCCGGCGTTGCATTCCCTCCTGACGCGGATCCGTGAGCGAAGAAGTCGAGCGGAGCATCAAACTCCCGAGTGCAGCGCGCCCTTCGAGCTGGGCCATGCGCAGGCGCTCAACAGAATCACCGCTCACGGTTACCACTCCCTGCAGCCGCGGCTCGGTCCGCACACTCTCGACGCTCGATGTGTCCTGCGATGCGACGTCCACAAGCGGAATCAAAAAGCCTGAAGCGACAACCGAAGCGGCCAGAATATGCTGAAGGGACAGGAAGGGACGCATTATGAACGGCTGGGGTGGTAGACTTTCATCGGGGGATGCGGAGACGATAACGGTTCGGCTTGCCGTCGGCTGAGCGCGAAAGTATTTATAGTCCGCGCCCTGGACCGTACGTAGCGGTAAGTTAGCCGCGCTGATTAAGAGCAGCAAATTTCCCTTCGACCAACACCGATGAGCAATAGCAGTCTCGCCGCCTCGGGGGCGTTGGCACGCATTCATCCACGTGTGCGGCTAACAATCGCGTTTTTGCTCCTGGTTGTCGCCGCGCTTCTTGCCGCTCCAGGAGACGCGAAGGCGCAGGTCGCGAGCGGCCGGAATGAGGTGTTCGCAGGAAGCGAGCTCGAGAGCTACCTGCGCTACCTGCAGACCGTCGGCAAATCGCAGCCATACCCGTGGGGAATGCGCGCCTTTTCTCAACTAGAGATTGATTCGCTGGCAGCGACCGATGCGGCTCATCCATGGGCAGCGCGGTATGATCTGCAGAAGAAGCCCAAAACCCACGGCCTTCAATGGGATTACGTTCGTCCGAGAGTCAGCTCCTATTTGAACACGGCCTTCGCGTACGGCGGCAACGATGGAGCCGTGTGGCAAGGCAAAGGTCTGACCACAGCTGTGCAAGGTGGTCTCTCGGCGAGATGGGGCGGTTTCTCCGCGAGCATCGCGCCAGTAGCGTTCCGCGCCGAGAATCAATCATTCCCGTTGATGGCGAATGGTGAGACCGGCGTCCTGCAATTTGCTGACGGGCAATGGGCGCAATACGTCGATCGGCCTCAACGGTTCGGCACGAGTGTGTACAGCAGGTTCGACATCGGCCAGAGCTGGCTCCGCTTTGACGGATTCGGCGTCGCGGCGGGAATATCTACCGGGAATGAGTGGTGGGGTCCGACGAACAACTTTCCGTACATCCTCGGCAACAACGCGGCGGGGTTCCCTCACGTCTTCTTCGGCACCTCGACGCCGGCAAATATCTGGATCGCCAGCGTGCACACGCGCGTCTTCTATGGCGAGCTTGACCAATCTCCTTACTCGTCAGTTAGCGGGCCAGACTATTTCGCCAGCTTCTTTGAGCCGGGGAAAAAGAGATTCATGGCCGGGCTTGTCGGTATCCTCGTGCCTCGGGGCGTGCCCGGATTGGAGATCGGCGGCACCCGCTTCTTTCATGCAACGAGAGATGAGCTGGGTTATTCCTTTTCCAAGGCTAATCTCAAGCTTCCGATCCAGGGCTTCTACAAGATTGGCCTGCCCGTTCAATCGGACACCATCGTTTTAGGAGGGCGCCAAGGTGTCAAGGAGAATCAACTTGCCAGCGTATTCTTGAGATGGGCGCCCGGGCGCGGACTTGACGTCTACGGCGAATACGGGCGCGAGGACCACTCACTCAACGAGCGGGACCTCATCCTCCTGCCAGACCACTCCGCTTCGTCGAACATCGGATTTCGAAAGGCCTGGGT
>JACDEQ010000356.1 GCA_013816225.1 Armatimonadota bacterium
CACCTTTCGGCCCAGCGACACCTCCTCGGCCAGGAAGACGCGCGACATACCGCCACCGCCGAGCTCGCGCTCGATGGTGTAATGATCGCCTAACGCGCGCTGGAGCTGATCCCTGAGATCCGTTTCGACCGATTTCCTTGGGACGGTAGGAACAAATGTAGGCTCACGCCGGGAAACAGCCAGCAAGCTTTCGCAAACGTCCGCACTCGTGGTGACGAATTTGCGAAATCGCGGAGCACTCAAACCTCGACAAATCCCTGGAAGGTTCTCGGAACAACTGTCGCGGCGTCCGCTGCGAACGTCCCAATCAATATCAACACCGCCACCGACGCCGAAATTCTGCGTATCCCCGGCATGGGACCGCGGATGCTGCACGACTTCAAGGAGTACCGGCCCTACGCCTCAATCGCGCAGTTCAGACGCGAAATCGGGAAGTGCGTCGACAAGGCCGAGGTAGCGAGGCTCGAGCAGTACATCTTGATAAAGTAGTTCGTGCGGGCGCCAGTCCTCACCGCATACCGTAGCCGCGCGCCATGGCCACTGCCGCGGTAACCGTTGCGAGCACCAGCGCTGTCGATTGCGATTGCGTCAACTTTCGTTTTTCGCCTAGTTTTTCCTCCTGAGAATGGGCCCTTTTTTCGCGAGGCCGTCCTTCAGCGCGCAGCGTTCTGTCGCCGTCGCTTCCCGCTTGCATTGATCAGTTCGTTCAAGTCCGCTCAGTTGCTTCAGTCGGTTGCCGGATTGAAGAAGATCTCTCGCACCTCGACCTGCCGCCGGGTGGCGACGACGCCTTTGCGCGCCCATGCCACCGCCTGGTCCATGTCAGCGGTTTCCAAGATCCAAAAACCGCCAATGTGCTCCTTGGTCTCAAGATAAGGTCCGTCGGTGATGAGGACTCCGCCATCGGGCCGCGGACGCAGCGACTTCGCCTTGCCCAGGCCGCAAGCGTAGATCCTGACGCCCGCAACAATCATCTCTTTGTTGAGCGCGTGGATGTCGCGGCCCATCGCTTCGTCCGCTAGGGACGGGTCGAAGTCGTCGGGGAGGTAACCAGCAACCAAATATTGCGGCATTGTCTTCTCCTGGAATGGTCTTCAGGCGGGCCAGTTGGCCTGCCTTTACTATACGACGAACGGTGGGACCGGAATTCGACAAGTCGTCCAGGAAATTTTAGAGTAATGTTGCTCGCGCATCGAACCGGCCTGATGGCGCCACGAAAGTGGACTGGGTACCTCGGCGCGCGTCGCGATGGTGTCCGTTGTGGTGTCCATTCGCGCGCGCAATACGTTCGCGAAGGTGCGCACGATGTTCTCAAATGCGCGATATGCTGAGCAGGATGTTCGTGAATCGCAGGCTAGTTAGAACTTCCCCTATGAGTCTGGCTGCAACTTCCCGTCGATGAATACCGGTCCGATCATGATCTCTTCAATTCTCGAGATCCGGGGCCCTTGCGGAGTTCCCCGCCAGATTTCTCGCTGAACCGCACTCGTCTGAATGCGATGAGGATTATTCGGCTCTTCGACAGGCGCCTGCTCCCGATCGTACCTTTGGAGCACGATGACTGCAAAATCAGCGTCGAAAGGATGCGTGATGGCTTCAATGGTGGATGTATAGGCGTTGACCTTCTTCGTCGTTTGAGCGTTAACCCGCTGATACTTGTCCATCTCAGTGCGGTCGTGCACCCTTCCGTCAGGATTTCGCATTGAGAAGTCGCTTGTCAGGAAGGAGCTGTACGTAGGATAATCCATTCTTCGTACGGCGTCGCCGTATCGGGCGTAGAGCTTCTGGACTCCCGCATCGGAAGTATTCTTGTGGGGCGCACATCCGACTAAGCTCAAAAGAACGCCTATGGCTCCCAACGGGACAAACGAGCGTCTGCTCGGAGCGACTGGCCGCCTCGGGCTCTTAGAAACAGAATTCACTCAACCTCCTTGTTTAGCGTTTAGTGCACCCTAGATAACGGCCGGGGGGCGTGAGGTTGGGTCATAACGGTTCAGTTCCCCTTATTTCACCCGTATGGTGTCGACGCGGACGAGCATTGCGTTAAGGGCCGCAACAACATTCGCTGCAACGCTCGGCTGCACGCGACCTCCTAGGCACTTCCCAAGGAATTGCTCCGTCGCGCGATTCACGGCCAGCGCCGTTTCGCTCTCCCCGAACCCGTGACCTTCGTTCGATGCGAGCAGATACGTCACGGGGATGTGCCGTCGATTGAGAGCGAGCGCGATCTGATCGGCTTGAGGCTTGGTCACCCTCGGATCATTCGCCCCCTGAAAGATGAGGAGCGGCGAACGCGCCGAGTCGGCGCGGAAGAGCGGGGATCGCGCTATCATGTCCGCTCGGTCGGTGGGATTGCGCGGGTCGCCTACGAACGGATACCACGAGCGCGGAAGAAACGGCTTCCATGATGGCGGGAACGATTCGAGCAGCGTCACCAGATTGCTCGTACCCGCATAGTCGACCGCGCACGCGAATTTGTCGGGCGTGAAGGTCAGTCCAACCAGGGTCGCGTAGCCACCGTAGCTGCCGCCCATAATCGCGACTCGCGTTGTGTCGATGAGGCCCCGACGCGCGAGGAAGGCGACGCCATCCAAAAGATCGGTGTGCATCGCGCGACCGAATTCTTTCTTCGCCGCTCGCGCGAATCGCTTGCCGAGTCCTGTCGTTCCGCGGTAATTCACCTGTAGCACCGCGTATCCGCGATTGGCGAGGAGCTGCACGTCCGACTGGAATTCCCATTTATCCCTGGTACCCCACGGACCGCCGTGCACAAGGA
>JACDEQ010000357.1 GCA_013816225.1 Armatimonadota bacterium
CTTTAGATCTCCGTAGTATAAATATAAAAAAAAAAAATAATATAATTAAAAGATAGAAGATAGAAAAAAAAAAAAAGAAGATGGGTAGCGAAAGAGTGGCGGAGGGTGTGCGGCGAGACGGGTTTGGTGATGCCGGCCTGGTCGACGTATTTGCGAAGAATCTTCCACGCACCCATTCGCGAAAGCGGCCGGCCTCTCGAGTTGAGAAAGAGCGCGCCCTCGCCTTGTCCTTTCTCCAGTGAGGGCCGCAGTTCACGCAGATAGATCGCAATCGCACCGATCGCCCTGCGGCCGATCGGGACGAGACGCTCTTTCGCACCCTTTCCAAACACTCGGACAAGATGATCCTGGAGCATTACATCGCGCACGCCCAGTGAGATCCACTCGGAGACGCGAAGTCCCGCTCCATACGCGAGCTCCAGCATCGCGCGATCGCGGAATGCGAGCGGCTCGTCGAGTGATGGCGCGGCGAGAAGCTTCTCGACCTCCTCGACGCCAAGCACTTCCGGCAGGGTTCGCCACCGCTTGGGCGTTTCCAGCCGCTCGCTGGGATCGCGCACGACGTGGCCTTCGCCAAGCAGAAACTTGAAGTAGGAGCGGACCGCCGAGACGTTGCGCCGAATGGAAGCGGGAGCCAGGCCGAGATCCTTGAGGTGATAAACGTATTCCCTCAGCGACTTCGCTCGGATGTCCGTTGGCGAGGCTGCTCCCTTTACGCGCGCATAAGTGACGAATCTCGCAATGTCGAGCTTGTACGCTTTACTCGTTTGAACAGATGCACCTTGCTCGAGGGCGATAAAATCGTCGAATCGCTCGACGTAGAAGGCCCGAGCTATATCATCGTCCAGCTTTGTTTTGCTCACGCTTCCCTGTTTGGCGCTTCCATAGCCAGATACCGATTGCGAGAACGACGATCCCAATCGCGACAGCGCCGGCAACCTTTCCCGAACGGATCAAATAGTGTTGGACGAGATCCCAATTGTCGCCGGCGCGGAATGCCAGAAACGTAATGAGGCCGAACCACACGGCTGAAGCGGTGGCGACGGAGAGCATCACTTTGAAGGCAGGCAGCTTCATAGCTCCCGCGAACGGCGGGACGATCGCCCGCACTCCCGGCAGGAAGCGGCTGACGAACAGCCCCCAGAAGCCGTACTTCTTGTGGAGCTTCTTGATTCTGCTTTCGGCGTCGGGGCCCGCATACTTCTCGATTCTCCGCAGAAACACCTTGGCCCCGTAACGCCGGCCTAGCGTGTACGTGATGCCGGCGCCAGTGACGTTGCCGAGCCAGCCGAGGAGAAAAACCGTGATTGCATTGCCGTGAGCTCTGTCGGCGAGAAAGCTTCCAAACGCGATGACGGCGTCGGACGGAAATGGCGGAAAGAAGTTTTCGAACGCCGAAAGGACAGCGATCGCAGCGTAAAGTGAGCCGAGGGGCAGATCACCCAGCCATCCAGTCAAGCTTTGAATCATCAGTTATTGATTTCCTTTCAGCGTCGCGACCGCGATGCAGGCGAGGCCTTCCCTGCGTCCGATCCACCCCATCCCTTCATTCGTCTTCCCTTTGACGCTCACGCTCGCCGAATCGATACCCAGGGCAGCCGCGAGCCGCGCGCGCATCTTTTCGCGATAGGCCGCGAGGCGGGGCCTCTCAGTGATGACGCTGACATCCACCTGACGCACTGCGTAGCCGGCGCCGGCCAATCTCTGAACGGCGGCCTCCAGCATCGCGATAGAGTCACGACCCTTGTTGGCGGGATCACTGTCGGGAAACATCTCTCCGATGTCCCCGAGCCCGGCAGCGCCCAGAATCGCGTCCGTAATAGCGTGACAAACGGCGTCTGCATCAGAAAAACCATCGAGGCCGAATTCCGATGGTATTAAAATGCCGCCGAGTGTTAGTGGGCGGCCGAGTACGAAAGGGTGGGAGTCGTAGCCGATGCCGACACGCAGCTGCGCGTCGGCATTTGGAGGCGGAGAAGTGCCGCGAGCCTTACGCGGCATCTGCTCCGATCGGCGTTCCTGCTCCCGACATCGTCCCGATGCGCGTGCCGAGCGCCGCCGGGCGCGCCGATGGTATCGGATCGAGCAGCGTGTAATCCTGCTTCCGGCGCGCCGGAGTGAATCCGGCATCGCGGATCAGGCGCTCCATCTCATCGGTTGACGTCCTGTTCGTAGTGTTCGCTGCCGACACGACGTTCTCTTCCATCATCAGCGAGCCGAAGTCGTTGCATCCGAAGCGAAGCGCGATTTGCCCGATCTTCATACCCATCGTCACCCAGCTGGATTGAAGATTGGGGACGTTGTCGAGCACCACGCGGGCAAACGCGACCGTGCGCAGGTACTCAGTCGCGCCGGTCTTCGGCTGGTGCGACATGGTGGGAGTATTCTCGGGCTGAAGAGGCCAGCAAATGAACGCGGTAAATCCGCCCGTTCTCGCCTGAACTTCCTTCACGCGCTGGAGGTGCTCCAGCCGCTCGGCCAATGTTTCGCCAAGACCGTACATCATCGTGACGGAGGTTTTCATCCCTTCGTTGTGCGCGAGCTCCATGATCTCGAGCCAGCGGTCGGCGCCTGCCTTTTTGGGGGCGACGATGTCCCGAACGCGCTGCACGAGGATCTCGCCTCCGCCGCCAGGGATAGAGTCGAGTCCAGCTTTCCGGAGCTCGCGAATCACTTCAATGGCGTCCATGCGGAACAGCTTGGCGAAGAAGTCGATCTCGCTCGGACTGAACCCGTGTATGTGGATCGGGTGGTTGCGCTTGATGTACCTCATGAG
>JACDEQ010000088.1 GCA_013816225.1 Armatimonadota bacterium
CAGGTGTGCCTTGCTTCCAATTCGAACGGTCGAAGCCGTGAAAGATGTCTTCACATATCCCGAACTTCTCCAAGAATATCGCGACCGCTTCGGCGATATCGAGAGTGGGTTTGCCTTCGCCTTTGCTCGCGGTGTAATCGGCAAGCGCTTTCTTGAGCTCATCGGCGAGGCCGAGATAATCCACGACGATGCCGCCGGGCTTGTCGCCGAACACGCGATTGACGCGCGCGATGGCCTGCATCAGCGTGTGCCCGCGCATCGGCTTGTCGAGGTACATCGTGTTCAGGCAGGGAACGTCGAAACCGGTAAGCCACATGTCGCGAACGATAACGATTTGGAATGGGTCGTTCTCGTCTTTGAAACGCCGCGCCATCTCTTCACGTCCGCGTTTGCTTCTGATGTGTCTCTGCCATTCGGCGGGGTCGGTGGCGGAGCCGGTCATGACCACGTTCATCACGCCGTCCGCTGCCCATTGCGGGCGCAACCGCGCTAGGGCATCGTAAAGCTCCACGCAGATGCGGCGGCTCATGCCGACTATCATCGCCTTGCCCGCGTTGGCCGATTGCCGTTCTTCCCAGTGCTCCACGAGGTCTTTTGCGACTTGATCGATGCGCGAGCGAGCGCCGACGACCGCTTCCAGCGCGGCCCATTTGGTCTTGAGCTTTTCTTTTTGCGCTACCTCTTCGCCCTCGGTGACTTCGTCAAAGTCCTCATCGAGCTTAGGTGCGACTTGGGCATCGAGCGATAGTTTCGCAAGGCGGCTTTCGTAATAGATGGGAACGGTCGCTTTGTCTTCAACGCTCCGTTGGATGTCGTAAACGCTGATGTAGTCGCCGAACACTTCACGCGTGTTCGCGTCGATTTGTTCGATGGGAGTGCCTGTGAATCCGATAAAGCTTGCATTCGGCAACGCGTGGCGCAAGTATGCCGCCATGCCATAGGTGATTCTCCCTTGCGAATCTGCTCGCGCCGCAAACCCATATTGACTGCGGTGCGCTTCGTCGGCGATAACGACGATATTCCTGCGCGTGTTGAGCAAAGGGTGTTCTCCGCCCTTCTGGTCGGGGGAGAACTTTTGCATTGTCGAAAAGATAATCCCGCCGGCGGGCCTGTCAAGCAATTCCCGCAGATGCATTCGCGATTCGGCTTGAACGGGTGTTTGTTGGAAATGCTCCTCACAATTGCAGAAGGTGCCGAAGAGCTGGTCGTCCAAATCGTTTCTGTCGGTGAGCACGACGACTGTCGGGTTTTCGAGTTCGGGTGCGCGGATGATTTTTCCGGCGTAAAACACCATGGTCAGGCTTTTGCCGCTGCCTTGTGTGTGCCAAACCACGCCCGCCCTTTTATCGCCCATCGCCGCCGTCGCCTTGAGGGTACTTTCAAGAGCGGTTTCTACGGCGTGGAATTGGTGATAGCCGGCGAGCTTCTTGATGAAGCCGCCCTCGGGGTCGCGCTCGAAGACGATGCCGAAGCGCACGATATCCAGAAAGCGGCGCGGGTTGAACACGCCTTTTAGCAGCACGTCGAGCTCAGCGACGCCTTTAGGCGCGACGGTGTCGCCGACGATTGTGCGCCAGGGCATGAAGCGGTCCCAGTCGGCGCTGATGGTGCCGATTCGCGCGTGGATGCCATCGCTCGTTGCGCAGACGGAGTTGTAAACGAACAGGGAAGGGATTTGGTCTTTGTAGGTTTGAAGCTGCTTGTAGCCGTCGTAAACGGTGGCACCTTCGTCGGCGGCATTCTTCAGTTCGATGACGGCAAGCGGCAAGCCGTTGAGGAAGAGCACAACGTCAGGCCTGCGGTTATGGCCGTCTTCGATGACGGTGTATTGGTTGATTGCCAGGAATTCGTTGTTGTCGGGGTCTTGCCAATCCGCGACATTGATGATTTCGTGGCTCGTCGTGCCGTCGAAGTTTCGCACTTCGAGCTTCACGCCGTCCACGAGGGTGCGGTGGAAGGCGTGGTTATTGCGGAGGAGGTCTATGTCTTTAGGCCGCGTGATTCCCAGGATGGCGTCTTCGATGGCCTCTTCGGGAACGCGAGGGTTGAGCTTCAGAAGAGCGGCGCGGAGGCGGTCGACGAGAACGACGTCGCCAAACGATTTGCGCTCGGCGGTAAGCACGCCGGGCGCAATATCCGGCCCGTACACGTGCTGCCACGCGGGCAGCCATTCGATGGCGGCTTCTTCGACCTGGGATTCGTAGAATGACATACCTTCCGCAAGGATAGCGGATCGGCTATCCGCTCACTACTGACCGTGCCCACTCTGCCCCTTCGGCCGAAATATAACGGAAGCTCTGCGGTACGCCGGCTCCCGGAAATACCGCTTGCAACGGTAATGGCTGCTCTAAGCGAACAACACGCGCCAGTTCGATTGCGACTGCAGCGTCGCGACCGTCGAAGTATCCGTAAAACCAGTCCGCTCTAATAGCGCCATGGCTTGCGCACATTTTCCAAATGTTTGACGGCGTGTCTTCGTGCAGCGCGGCGATCTCCAAGACTGCGACAATCGTCGACACGGGAGCCGTGGCATTTGAGAGCTTCGCCGCTTGTGCAGATGTGGCCGTGATGTCCGCAGGAGAAGTAGGCTCTAACGGAATGAAGATATTCGTATCGATCAGTAGCTTCATCTGCCGGACAGCAGCATCGGAAGAAGGAGATCGCGAAGGTTAGCTAGGCGTCGCGCTACGATTAAGTTGGACAGAACCAACGAAGCGAAGGGTGAGATCGTAGCATCGGCCGCGACGGACATCCCCGCGGCAGGCACAAGGCAGAGCGCATCTTCGAGGTGATGCCGCTGTATGTGGCCCATGGTAGTTGCTTTCGAAGCCGCGATTGCCTGAAAGTCTTCGAGGTGCTCTAAGAGCCAGCAATGGAGGAACCATTGCGGAACATTTCGAGGAACCACCAAGAATAGATGTTGATTCAGCGCAGCCTTGCCTTCCGCCCAGGTCTTCACCATGAGAGAGCCGCTCCAGGAAAAGAGCAGATCACCATCACTGACCACATAGGCTGGCGGTACGTCGAGATTTGCTCGCTGAGCGTTCGCCGAGAGCCCGCCTCGCAATTCTGCAATCTTGACCACGGGGATTGACGGTTCGCCGTCGCGCGCCGGATACTTCTGCATTGCGAGGCCATTGCGAAAATCTGCAAGCGCGGAAAGCGGCTTTACTTCCCACCCCTGTGGGATCGGGCCTAGGGGGGAATCGGTGAATTTGGAGGGGAAGAGGGCGGCGGTTTCTTCGTTCATGCCGAAGGGCTTTTCGCCTCGGGCTTTGGCGTGGACGGGGTCGAAGTCCACGAACCACGACTTGAAGATAGCCCGCGCCATCGCCTCCAAGGTCTCATTCATCCGCCGGTTCAACTCGATCTTATCATCCAACGCCCCCAATATCCCCGCGATGCGCTTCTGCTCGGCTAGGGGCGGGACCGGAATCTTGAGCTTTTCAAGGATGTCGGGGTTGAACGCCGGATATGCGGATGTCTGAGTCGCTGCTACGCGCGTGAAATACTCCGTAACGTTTGCGCGGGTAAGCGCATAGTACAGATAACGCGGGTCTATCGCCTTGGGAGTTATAACGGCGAATCCCGTAGAGGCGATTGCATTCGGATTGGCAGACTTGATGAACGCGTAGTGCTCGAGATTCGGGCGGACAGTGGAGATAATCGTATCGCCCGCCCGCAAGATTCTCCTAGCACGTGACGGCGCTTCCTTCAATGGGAGCCGAGCAGCTCCTCTTATGCTCCCCCTCTCAACGCTTGCGATGTCGACGTATTCGATCTCTGCGAACGCATACGCATTTGTTATGGCAACCTCATTGATTCTTGCCACCGCGCCGACAGGCAGCATTTCTGTTTGCTTCCTGTCGGGTGAGCCGTCAGGCGCGGAGAGACCCGTCTGGTTAGTCCACCGGATTTGCTCATTGGAGCGGACGACGACCGCTTTCTTGGTCTTCACTATCGAATCTGCCTCATGGCAGGCGGGGGACGAAGACGTCCCCCACCGAAGATTGCGCTAACCTGGCCAGCCGTTTCGCCGGGCGTTATCTTCGCAATCGCTTCGATTGTTGTAGCCTTCGCTCGACTGGCCAACAATTCGCCCGTTAGGGGCGACGCGCCGCCAGCGCCACTTGCCTTGGGGGTCCTTGTAGAACTCCCACGTATCGGCGGTTGCCATAGGAGGCACCTCCTTAATAAGTAGTCGGCACCGACTTGGCCGTGGAAGCAAGTTTTCCCAGCGCGGGTGTGAACCGTTTGTCGATTGCGCACAGTCCATTGCATTGGTATGTAACGGAGCTCGCGAAGATTCCACAGGATTGCCGCGGCTTCGGCCAATGCCGCCATTCTAATTGACGGGGCAGCAAGTCGTTTGGGAGCGGGCTTCGTCATTTTTTTTGGCACTCTCGCCTTCCGATTGCCAGCTTCGGCAAGAGCCGTCGGGGCCGGCGATATCGCGGATCTCTTTCGCCGCACCCAAAACGTCGCCCAACAGCGAACGGGTTTCAGGCTGCATACAACTCCAAAGCGCTTGCCTCTGCAGCGCGACGAAACTCGGGCTTGCGAATGGCGGAGCGGTCGACGAGGTCTACGGGTCGGTTGAAGAGAGTTTCGAGTTCGACCTTCATGACGAAGAACTGCTCGAAGAGGTCCACGCCCTTTGGGGGAGGGCCGTACTCGACGAGAAAGTCGAAATCGCTGCTGCTGCTACTCCAATTCGGGGAGAGCGCCGAGCCGAAGAGCCACAGGCGCGCAACGCCAAGTCGCCGGCAGATTTGCTCCAGCGCCGGACGGAGCCGCTCCAGTTCGCTTGCTGCGGACGGATTCAGGCGATTGCTGCTACTCATATCCAAGGGACCTCAGGTTGTCGTTTATTTCCGCGGTGAGTTTCGCCGCTTCGCTTTGCTGATCGCGCAATTGCGCGACGAGTTGGTTCATCCGCGCATCGAACCCTTCGCCGTCGCGCTCCTGCTCCTCCGCGCCGACGTAGCGGCCGGGGGTCAAGACCCCATCGTGGGCGAGGATGTCCGCCCTTGCGACGCTGCCGCAGACGCCAGGAACGTCTTCATACCCCTCACTCTTCTGCCAAGCGTGATACGGAGCGGCGACCGCCGCGATGTCTTCGTCTTCGAACACGCGGTTTACGCGGCTTTCCATCCTGCCGAGTTTGCGGGCGTCCATGAAGAGAATCTCATCGCGCGCCGGCTGTGAAAGCGTCGGCTTGCGCAGGAACCATAGGCATACCGGGATTTGCGTGCTATAGAAAAGCTGGCCCGGGAGGGCGACGATGCATTCGACAATGCCGGCTTCGACAATCTTCTTTCTTATTTCGCCCTCGCCGCTTTGCTGAGAGGCAAGCGAGCCGTTCGCCAGCACAAAGCCCGCGCGGCCGCCGGGGGCGAGGTGATGGATGAAGTGCTGTATCCAGGCGAAGTTTGCATTTCCCGGCGGCGGCACGCCGTACTTCCAGCGGAGGTCGTCTTTCAGGCGCTCCTGGCCCCAATCCTTCGCGTTGAAGGGCGGATTGGCGAGCACGAAATCCGCGCGCATATCGGGCAGGGCATCCTTTAGGAACGAGCCTTCCGGGTTGTATTGGATGTCGCCCTCGATGCCGTGCACCGCGAGGTTCATCATGCAAAGCCGCCAGGTTGTTTGGTTGGACTCTTGACCATAAATCGCAAGGTCGCGCAATCGCCCTCCGTGCGCTTCGACGAACTTCTCGCTTTGCACGAACATGCCCCCGCTTCCGCAGCACGGGTCGTACACGCGGCCTTTGAACGGCTGCAGCATGGCGACGAGCAGCTTTACGACGTGCGGCGGAGTGTAGAACTGGCCGCCACGCTTGCCCTCTTGCGATGCGAACTCGCGAAGGCCGTACTCGTAGATGCGGCCGAACACGTCGTTTCCGCCGTCCTTGTCGGTGAAGTCGAGCATCTTGGCGAAGAGGTTGATAAGCTGCGTTAGCGTGGTGGCATCTACGTTCGCGCGGGCGTAATCTTTGGGGAGGATGCCCTTGAGCTTGGGGTTCTCCTTTTCGATGGCGTGCATGGCGTCGTCTATGCGCTTACCGATTTGGGGGTCGGTGGCGTTTTTGACGAGCTCTTCCCAGCGGCCTTCTTTGGGGACCCAGAACACGCCTTCGGCCGTGTACTCGTCGCGGCTCTCCATGACGCCGTAACGGGCCCTCTCTTCCTTGATGTAATGCTTGGATGCGGGGTCGGAGGTTTCTTCCTTTATTTGGGCGTGGCGCTTTTCGAACCGGTCGCCGACGTACTTGAGGAACACGAGGCCGAGCACGATGTGCTTGTAAAGAGCCGCGTCTACGTTCTTACGCAGCTTATCAGCGGCCTGGAAGATCTCGCGTTCGAATCCGAGCGTGGCGCCGTTCGCTTGTTTCTTCACTGTTAAGGCATTCTACTGCGAGCTTGGACAGCTACGCACTTTCTGAAGTCACGAATAGGAGGGCATGCAGCTTACGCAATCCGGAGCAGTCGCAGTCGGCCTCGTCGATCCCGCTCAGGGTGCATAATCCGAGCCGATGGGTTTCAAGATCGCGGTTCTGCCTGGAGACGGCATCGGACCGGAAGTAGTGAAAGAGGCGGTGTCCGTTCTCCAGGCGGTGGCTCCCGGATTCGAGTACGAAGAGGCGCTCATTGGCGGGGCGGCCTACGACGAAGTCGGGCATCCCCTGCCCGCGGCGACTCTCGCCCTTTGCAAGAGAGCTGACGCGATCCTGCTCGGAGCGGTCGGCGGTCCAAAGTGGGACCACGTGCAGCCGGTGGAAATGCGCCCGGAAGTGGGGGCGCTTCTCCCGTTGCGGAGCGAGCTGAATCTCTACGCGAACCTGCGGCCGGCGCGGATTTTCAGCGCTTTGAAGGAAGCCAGCCCGTTGAAAGAGCCCGAGATAGACCTGATCGTGGTTCGCGAGCTGACGGGCGGAATCTACTTCGGCAAGCCCCGCGAGAGAAGGGAAGGGGGCGATGTCGCCGTGGACACGTGCGTGTATTCGAAGGCCGAAATTCGCCGCATCGCAATCAGAGGGTTCGAAATCGCGCGGCAGCGAAGGAAATCGCTCGTCAGCGTCGATAAGGCCAACGTTTTGGAAACGAGCCGCCTTTGGAGGGAAGTGGTCGCCGAGGTGGCCGGGGATTTCCCGGATGTGAAGCTCGAGTTCATGCTGGTCGACAACTGTGCGATGCAGCTGGTGAGGAACCCCGGCGCGTTCGACGTGATCCTCACCGAGAACATGTTCGGAGACATTTTGTCGGACGAGGCCGCCCAGATCACCGGCTCGCTGGGAATGCTCCCCAGCGCGTCGCTCTCGGATAACAAAGGGCTTTACGAACCCGCACACGGCTCCGCGCCGGACATCGCAGGACAGGGAATCGCCAATCCGCTCGCAACCATTCTTAGCGCGGCGATGATGCTGAAGTACTCGTTCGGCATGGATGCAGAAGCTGCGACCGTCGAAGGCGCCGTCGAGAAAACGCTTGCCGACGGCGTGCGGACACGAGACCTCGGCGGTGAGGCCTCTACGTCCGAGATGGGCAGCGCCGTGGTCTCGAGGCTCTACCTATAGAAGGCTACAGCGAGGGCAAGAACAAAATAGAAGCCGCACGTATCGGTAACCATCGTTAGGATGGGCGACGAGGCGACAGCCGGATCGACGCGTAGCATCCGCAGAAAGAGGGGCATTATGCCGCCGATCGTCACCGCGACGACCGCAGTGGCCATCATCGAGCACGCCACGATTAGCGCCAAGGTCGGGTCATTGGTGATTACATAGGCGCCGATACCGAGCAGAGCGCCGAGGATCACGCCGTTGACGAGGCCGACGCCCAGCTCTTTCCCAAGGACCCAGACGAAGTCGAGCGCCTTTATTCGGCCTAGCGAAAGTTCACGAATGCTGACCGCGATCGCTTGCGAGCCGCCCGAGCCACCCATATCGCTGATGATCGGCAGGATCGGCGCGAGCAGGGCGAACGCTGGAGTCTTCGTATAGTGCGCCACGACGCTGGCCGGGATGATGTTG
>JACDEQ010000358.1 GCA_013816225.1 Armatimonadota bacterium
GGCCAAGGATCACGGCTATCCGCACGAGTTGTGGACGACGCGTCTGCTGGCGCGCCATGCGCGCGAGCACGGGGCGGCAGCGGGCCACGGATGTCTCGCCAATCTTGTCCAAGGCACCGTGTGCAAGATTCTCGGTCAAGAGGAAATCAAACCGCATAAAGTGCGGTACCATCTGGAACGCCGCGACGCCGAGTTCGAACAGAAGATGGCGGAAGTTCTGTGCGTCTACCGCGAGGTCCAGGTCCTGAAAAAGGCCGCGGCCAAGGCGAAGAACAAGTCAAACAAATCGCGCAAGCCGGTAGCGATTGTCTCTTACGACGAGAAGCCGGGAATCCAGGCGATCGCGACCACATCGCCGGATTTGCCGCCGGTGCCTGGCACCTACGCGACATTCTCGCGCGATCATGAGTACCAGCGCCATGGCACGCTCAGCCTGTTGGCCGGGATCGATCTGCTCACCGGCAAGGTCCACGCCTTGGTCAAAGACCGCCATCGCAGCCGCGAGTTTATCGAATTCCTCAAGCTTCTAAATGCCGCTTACCCGGCCGGTACGGCGATCAAGATGATCCTGGACAACCACTCGGCGCATATCTCCAGAGAAACCCAAGCCTGGCTCGCCACTCAACCGGCGGGCCGCTTCGCGTTCACCTTCACGCCCAAGCACGGCTCCTGGCTCAACCTCATCGAGGGCTTCTTCTCCAAGTTCGCCCGCTCGGTCCTGCGCCACATCCGGGTGGCGTCAAAGCAGGAACTAAGGCAACGCATCATGCTCGGCATCAAGGACGTCAATCGCCACCCGGTCGTCCACACCTGGTCTTACAAACTCGCCGAGGCTGCCTAATATGATTCGAACCAAGGAAACGCTGAACTAGTGGCTAGTCGGCCGATTCAGTCAGATTGACGGGTATAGATGCTTGAGTTTGATGCGAGCATTTCTCGTTGAGAATTGCCAGTCGGCTTTGGTGTGGTTGGCGTTTCGGTCGTGCTGCCATGCGGCGATTTCGTCGATCAGGGTTTGTTTGTCGGAGATACGTCGATCGAGGCACTGTTTGGTTAGAACGCCGAGTTCGGACTCGGCCAGATTGAGCCAGCTCCCATGTTTTGGAGTGTAGTGCCATTCGAAGCGCTCGACCAGCCGCCTGGCTTCGGCGGCGGGAAAGGCCTGGTAGAGTGAAGCCTTGCTGTGGACGCTGAGATTGTCCTGGACCAGAACGATAATTTTTGCGTGTGCGAAGTGAACGTCGGCCAGGTCTTTCAAAACCCGAGCGTAATCCACGGCGGCATGGCGATCCGTGACCTCGACATGGCGCCAGCCTTCCAGCGGAGCAAACATCATGAACAGATTGGCCACGCCGTTGCGCTCGTACTCGTAATCGAAGCGGGCCGGGCGTCCCGCTTTCATCGGGATCGGCTTGCGGGTTTCGGCAATCAGTTGCTTCGAGGTCTCGTCCAGGCAAACCAGCGGATGTTCGGGATCGTGTGGCCGGGTGTAGACGGCCAGCACGTCTTCCATCGCGGCTACGAACGCGCCGCTCGCCTTCGGCGGGATAACCCAGCACTGGCGGCGATGGGGCTGAAGGATGTTTTTTTAAGCGCGCGCCCGATTGTGCTGTCGCTGGCGCGATCGACGATACCGAGTTCTACCACCTTGTTCTCCAGCAACCGCAGGGTCCAGCGGACGCGTCCCTTGGGCGGCTTGGAACAGGCCAGGGCAATCAATTTGGCTTCCTTCTCGCCGTCGAAAATCCGCGCAACCGCCGGCGTTGCACGTTGCTTGCGGCTCAACACCGCCTCGAAGCCCTCTTCCACCAGTTGCTTGCGCACCCGGTAGACCATCGACACGCTGGTCTCCAGAGCTTCGATGATCCGATTGTCGCTCCACCCCTGGCCAGCTTCCGAGACGTCGGCCTTCAGCAAGATCCGCGCCTTCAGTATCCGGCCCGCCGGGCTCTTTCCTTTCCGGATCAGCATCTCAAGCTGTTCGCGTTCCTCGCCGCTCAGCCTCACAACATACTTCTTTACCAAAATCTCCTTCGCAGCCATCATTGCCTCCCTCGCCGGTCATCGGCGATGCAAGCGAATCACTAAATCCTTTCAAATTGGTTGAAGCTGCCGACTAGCTAGCTGCTTGTTAGTTCTAACCGGATGCGTCGGGAACCGTTTTGACGGACGGCAAAATCCCCTCTGCCAAACCGCACCGAGCGCCTGCTGAGGAGACGGACAAACTTTCCGTTGAAGCTTTTTTGCAAAAATCGGGAATTGGTTATGACGATCAGTCAGTTTCGACAGCTTGCCGCTTATAATCGCTGGGCCAATGCCCGGCTATATGCGGCTGCCCTTGATCTGTCGGAGATTTCTTATCGACTTCACGTCGGGGTCTTCTTCGGAAGCCTCCACGGAACGCTAAACCACTTGCTGCTGACCGACCGCATTTGGCTGAAACGATTAGCTGGCGAAGGCGACCATCCAAACCAGCTTAACGCTATTTTGTACGAAAATCGTGCCGAACTGGCCCGAGCACGGATTGCAGAAGATGAACGAATAATTCGCGTTGTCGATAATTATGACGACACAGCGTTGGCAAATCTCCACAGTTACAAAACAACGTCGGGGATGCCGCAGTCCCAAGTGCTTGGAGATATCCTGCTACATCTCTTTAATCATCAAACCCACCATCGCGGACAGGCACATGCCTGCCTCTCAATTCTGACCGGTGCCGAACCACCATCATTAGACCTGCTCGGTCTTCAGCGTGGTGGCACTACAC
>JACDEQ010000359.1 GCA_013816225.1 Armatimonadota bacterium
GTTCGGGCGCCCTGCACGCGTGTGCGATTGCGGAAGAAATGCGAATGAGCGAGGTGATCGTTCCTATGGGCGCGGGTGTTTTCTCCGCGCTGGGCCTCCTGGCGGCGCCGCGGACTTGGGAGGAATCGAGTTCAGTACTTGGCCGCACGGTGGAATGGGACCGCGTCTACGAGGATCTCGAGGAGAAGGCAAGAAGCCATATGGGAGAAGGGGTGGTGTTTGTGGATCGGACGGCCGACATGCGCTATCAGGGTCAATCCCACGAGATCGAGGTACCGGCTGGGCAAAGCCTGGACGGGGCGTTCGAAGCATTCCATGGCGAACATGCGACGCGCTTCAACGTAGCATTTCGGGGCAAGCCGGTCGAATGGGTTACGGCTAGGGTGCGAGTAGAATCGGCACCCGGACAAAGTGCGGTTTTTGCCGACAAACAAGCCGTTCCACCGATGAAAGAGCCCACACGGATCAGGTGGCGCGGGGAGTGGGTCGAAGGGACCGTTGTCGACCGGGAATCAGTCCAACGTCAAAATGGCCCGGCGGTGATCCTCGACGACGGTTGCACGATTCTTCTACCGCCTGGCTGGGCCGCAGAACGTCTAATCGATGGTGCACTGCGACTACATCGAGCATAGCGTTGGGCGGAAGGGAGTAGCATGAGTCATGCCCCTTTTCGGGATTGAAACCGAATATGGTCTCGCGATCGAAGGCAGCTCGCCTCACAGCCAGCTCGCGGACGCGGCGGCTCTCATCGCGCAGTTCGACGGGCCATCGTTTGCCGGCTGGGACTATGCTCACGAAACCCCAAGGGCAGACCTGCGGGGATTCGAAGCAGACCAGCTCGCGACCGACCCGGCAGACGCTCAATGGGACTCCGGTGAGCCCCAAGCGCGATGGGTCGCGGACCGCGTGCTGACGAACGGCGCGCGCCTATACAATGACCATGGGCACCCGGAGTACGCAACCCCTGAGTGCGATCGCGTCCTCGATCTTGTAACTCACGACCGGGCGGGTGAGCTCATTGTTCGGAGAATGGCGGATGCGCTCCAGGCCGCAATTGGGCGCGGAGTGAGCGTGTACAAGAACAACACCGATTTCCACGGCGCCAGCTATGGGACCCATGAGAATTATCTTGTCCCGAGGAGCATCGAGTTCTCGAAGCTGGCGCACGGCCTGCTCCCCTTATTCATCTGCCGACAGTTGTTAGTGGGTGCCGGTAAGGTCGGCAGCGAAGTGGGCAGACCCGCGCGCTACCAACTCTCGCAACGGGCAGACTTTCTGTCCGAACTGGCGAGTGTCGATACCCTGTATCGACGTCCCATATTCAACACGCGTGATGAGCCGCACGCGGACGCCGACAAGTGGATGCGGTTGCACGTGATCTGTGGGGACGCAAATAGAATCGAATGGTCGACGGCGATGAAGGTCGCCATGACCCAGATTGCGATTCGTCTCATCGAAATCGGAGAGGAGCCGACGTGGCGAGTATGCAGCCCCGTGAAAGCGTTTGAAAGCGTTAGCAAGGATGAGGGTTTGGAGTGGAGAATAGAATTGGACAACGGCAGCTGTACGACAGCGGCTGAGGTTCTCGACTCGTACTTGTCATCGGCCGAGAGGCATCTGGTCGGCAACGGGGCGGAAACGGACTGGGTCCTTGCGCAGTGGCGGCTTGCCCTCAGCGATCTAAGCAACGACCCGTTGGCACTCAAGGACCGCTGCGATTGGGCCGCAAAGCTGGCATTGTTGAACCAATTCGCCGAAGCCGAAGGCGGCTGGAAACCGTCCACGATGCAGTCGCTCGACCTGCAGTACCACAACATCGACACCGATGAAAGCCTCTTCGACGCCCTGAAACAGTTGGGACATGTACAATCCCTCGTCCCCGAGGCGCGGGTCCAGGACGCGGTGACCATTCCCCCGAACACAAGGGCGCGGCTCCGCGGCAATTTAGTTGCCGCTAGCTCGGCGCAGCTCAAAACGATCGGCTGGCGGCGCGCAGTCCTGGAGGAAAATGGCGACCTTCGCATTATCGAGTTTCCCGTGCAATAATTGTTATCATGAGCGATGATTTGAAAGCCGCGATCCGCGATCAGATTTCTGACACGGGAAAGATGTTCCTCGAAGACCTGAGAGCGATGTCGCATGACCAACTGGCAACTTCACCTGGCGGGGTCGCTCGCATGCCATATGATTTCGCCTACGAGTGCGTCTACGTGAACCAGCGATGTGCCAAACGTATGCGCGGGGAAGATCCTGGTTCATGGCCCGCTGGCGAAGGCTTCATGACGGCACCCCCGGACTATCAGAACAGGGATTACGTCACAATGCAGTTCGAGGAGTCGGTTGCGGGTGTTCTCGCGGGCTGGGACTCTGTGCCTTCGGACCAGCTGACGCGGACGATCGAACTCCCGAAAGGATCCACGAACCCGCTCGATTTGGCCAAGCTCATCGTTACGCACTTGGCCTACCACGATGGCCAGCTCAACTATCACCAGACGATCGGCGGCGACGCCCAAATGCACTGGGAGGATTAGTCCTCGACGAAGCTTGCCGAGAAGCCCCACGGGTGAGACTGCTCGGCGCGAACGCGAACGAGACCGCCGGACCCCGTCCGATCGGTATGGGGAAAGTGCACTGTCTTGAAATGCCGGGTCATGCCTTTGAGTAACTCCGGATTCTTCTGCGAGGGCCCCTCCACCAGAACTTCGAAAATGCAGCCGACCTCGGACTCGTTGATTTCAGCGGTTATCGAGTTCTGCAAGTCGATAAG
>JACDEQ010000360.1 GCA_013816225.1 Armatimonadota bacterium
TTCCTCGCCATCGAAGGCGACGTCGACCAGAAAATGTTCTTCCGCCAGGATCCACTGTAACGCCGAGGCGAGTTGCTGATCGTCATCGACGACCAGAATGGCTTTTAGTTCACGGGAGCGAGCGCCGCGGGTTTCGTCTGGTTGCCGCTCAAATTTCATCGTGCCCAGAGCATGCGTCTAGCAGCCGCCATGCCACCCACTATCCGGGCTTACGCGACCACACTTGTTCCAGCTGCACCGGGCTTCCTCTTCGGCTTCAACAGGTAATCACTCAAAACCCCTACCACTTGCCATCTACTTGAGGCGTCCGGTGTGAAGTGCGATTTGCGCGAACCGAATGTCATCGCGTCGCGCCGACGCCGCTCTACGATACTTTCGAGGGGTTTGGCGCTTCGCTAAGATTCTGGCCGAGCATCAATGACATCATGTTTGACGTTTGATTTCGGATTTACCAGTGATATCCGCGGTTAACCGTGCCTACGGCTTGAGATCAACCGACGCCAATCCGCTAATCTGACTTTAGGCATTCAGTTCTTCGCCGTAAAAACGCCGAGATTGCAGGTTTGCCAGGAGGCGCTCAGCCGCCGCACATCCCACGTCGTGCCAACCTGTTCATCGGATGATCTCATTCGCGTGGCTTGCTGCCAAGTAAGTGGTAGTCTTGTCCGATCACTTGCACGAGCTGATTTGCTCAACCGATATGGAACGCCGCCTGACCGCTATCCTTGCCGCCGACGTCGTCGGATAACAGCCGCCTCATGGGTGCGAACGAAACTGGCACGCTCGCCGCCTTAAAGACACTGCGGACCGATTTCATCGACGGCAAGATCGCCGAGCATCAGGGACGTATCGTCAAGCTGACGGGCGACGGAATGTTAGTGGAGTTTCCGAGCGTCGTGAACGCGGTTGCCTGCGCCGCGGAGATGCAGCGCGGGATACGTGATCGCAACGCCGATGTACCACAAGACCGCCGCCTCGAATTCCGCGTCGGCGTCAATCTTGGTGATGATCGTCGAAGGCGAAGATATTTTCGGTGACGGTGTCAACGTAGCAGCGCGACTGGAGAGCATTGCCAGCCCGGGCGGGATCACCATCTCTGGTTCCGTGCGCGATCACGTGGGTAACCGGCTGGACCTCGCTTTTGAGGACATGGGCGAGCAGAGCCTCAAGAACATTGAGAGGCCGGTTCGCTGTTACAGTGTCTCTTTGGACGGCCCCGGCGTCGACGAAAAAGAAGACGCAGCAGCGCGAGAACAACTGGAACGACCATCAATCGCCGTGCTGCCGTTCAACAACATGAGCGGCGACCCGGAGCAGGAGTATTTCAGCGATGGGATCACCGAGGATATTATCACCGACCTGTCAAAGATATCCGGGCTCTTCGTTGTCGCCCGCCACACGGCGTTTACCTACAAGGGCAAACCAGTAAAGGTGCAGCAGGTAGGTCAAGAACTCGGCGTCACCTTCATCCTGGAAGGAAGCGTTCGAAAGGCCGGAGCGCGTGTGCGGGTGACGGGACAACTCATTGGCAGCAAGGACGGCGGTCATGTTTGGGCCGACCGCTTTGACCGCGACCTAACCGATATCTTCGCGATCCAGGACGAAATCACGCACGCCATCGTAGAGCAGTTGAAGGTCAAGCTGCTGCCGCGAGAGAGAGAATCTATCGGACAGACTCGGACCGAAAATGTCGAAGCTTACACTTATTATTTGAGGGGCCGGGAGTTTCTGCGCCGGCACTCAAAGTCCTACTACGAATTAGCGCGCCGCATGTTTACCAAAGCGGTGGAGCTGGACCCACTCTATGCCCGCGCTTACGCCGGCATTGCGGACTGCGATTCTTTCCTGTTCCTGCACTACAATGCTGATGTCGGGATCGAAAACATTCTGGCCAACACTGCGAAGGCGCTCGCTCTGGACGACAAGCTCGCCGAAGCGCATGCATCGCGAGCCGTTGCCCTCTGGATTAAGCAACGCCATGAGGAAGCCACGGCGGAATTCGAACGGGCCATTGCGCTCGACCCGAATTCATCCGAGGCGCATTACCTCTATGCGCGCGCCAGCGTTCAGGAGGCCAAGCTCGAGCGAGCGGCTGCGCTCTTCGAGCGCGCGGCCGAAATCAGGCCGGATGACTACCAGTCTGTATGCCTCTTGATTGCGATCTATCACTCGCTCGGTCGTGATCAGGATAGCAAAGATGCGGCACGGAGAGGCATCAAGCTAGCTGAGCGCGAACTTACGCTTCACCCCGAGGATTCGAGGCCGGCCCAACTGGGGAGTGGTGCACTCCTTGAACTCGGCGAAACGGAACGTGCCCGGGAGTGGATGTCCCGAGCATTGGCCCTGGACCCCGATGATCCAATCACCCATTACAACGTCGCGTGCGGCTATACAAAGCTGGGTGATCTCGACGCGGCGTTCGATTTGCTCGAACGTGCCCTTCCGCGCGCTCCGGAGAAAAAGGAGTGGATCAAGCACGACTCCGACTTGGATGCCCTCCGAAGCCATCCACGGTACAAGAAAATACTGGAACTAATCAGGTGACGAAGCGCGAAAGGCGTTAATAAGCTACGGATTGGTGCGGGCGGCGGGACTCGAACCCACACACTCAGCCGAACAGCGGCTTTCCGTGAACACAAGGGCAAAGACAAGCCCTGGAGTTGTATTGGTAGCGCCTAACATCTGGAGTATGCCGGCAATTTTATTGGAAGATCCAACGGATTACTCGGCAGCCGCAGCGTCGCCGGAAAAGTGTCGTAC
>JACDEQ010000089.1 GCA_013816225.1 Armatimonadota bacterium
CCTTGGCGCACCGTTGGGATA
The DNA here is from genome assembly GCA_013816225.1 of Armatimonadota bacterium. Classification (GTDB taxonomy): domain Bacteria; phylum Armatimonadota; class Fimbriimonadia; order Fimbriimonadales; family ATM1; genus JACDEQ01. Next base: position 22 of record JACDEQ010000089.1, read on the forward strand.
AAACTCGCCGGATATCTGTCGCGCTTTTAGAAACCAGCGATGGCCTCCATAAAGAACACGGCTAGGGTTCCCTTGGCTGTCCGGCAGGGCGAGCGGAGTCTTATTGCTTCCGTCCGAGTTCATCGTGTAGGTCAATCCGTAGTGCGCGAAGTAAATGGTCCCGCCGCCGGTTCCTTGCGCAGCACAAACCGAAGTGAATAGCAATGCGCCTAATGACGCGGCTGCGAAAACGATTTTCTTCATAGTGGAATTCCTCCTTCCCGCGAATTTGTAACGCGGAAGTTTCTAAAACCCCCCGAACGAGTTTCAACCGCCCAGGCGTTTCAGCGATTCTTGGGCTTCTTTGTTCTTCGGCTGGAGCTTGAGGGCTGCTCGATACGCATCGATCGCCTTTTGGCGTTGCTCGGCCGCCTCATAGACCGCTCCTAAGCGGACCCAGAAATCGGCGGCATTTGGCGCCGGACCGTAGAGCTCAATAGCTTTCAGGAGGGCCGCCTCCGCTTCTTTGTATGCCTTGCGCTTGTATTGAATCCAGCCCAACGTATCAAGAATTCCCGCGTCTTTGGGCGCAAGTTGCACGGCGCGTGAGACCACGTCGAGAGCCTCGTCGAGCTTGATTCCCCGCTCCACAAGGTGCCAGGCGAGGGCGTTGAGGACGTAGGAATTCTCGGTCGCGATCGCGGCAGCCTTGCGGTACGATTGCTCCGCCTCGTCGAGCCGGCCAAGGCTATTGAGGAGCATGCCGAGGTTCATGTGGATGCCGACGTCCTTCGGATTGAGGTCGGCCGCCTTACGGTACATCTCCTCCGCTTCGTTCAGGCGGCCCATTCTGTGCAAGATAGCGGCGAGGTTGTTGTGCGCACCAGCGTGCTGCGGATCAAGCTCGATCACCTTGCGATACATGGCTTCGGCTTCCGTCAGACGGCCCATGCCTTGCAATAGATTGCCGAGATTGATGTGAGCGTTCAGGTGCGTCGGATCGAGCCCTATCGCCTTTCGATACATGGCCTCCGCCTCCTGCAGACGGCTCGTTCTTGCCAAGAGATTGGCCAGGTTGTAATGGGCTTTTGTGTTGTTTGGATCGATCTCCATCGCCGTGCGGTACTTGTCCTCCGCTTCCTGCAGGCGGCCCGTGCTGGCCAAGAGATTGCCGAGGTTGTAATGCGCGGGAGCCACCATCGGATCCAGCTCGATCCCCTTGCGATACATGGCCTCCGCTTCCTTCAGATTGCCGAGATCAAAGAGGAGAGTTCCGAGATTGAAGTGCACGATAGCGTCATTCGGATCTAGCTCGATCGCCTTACGGATCATCGGCTCCGCCTCCACCGGACGCATAAGTCTCATCATGAGAGCTCCAAGATTAAAGTACGCGCTTGCGCCATTCGGGTCAAGCTCGATCGCTCTGCGGTACATGGACTCCGATTCCTCATAGCGGCCAAGATCTTCAAGGACAACTCCGAGATCGGTGCCGACAGACTCCGCATGCGGATTGAGGTCGAGCGCCTTCCGGTAGGCCTTCTCCGCTTCGGGCAGCCGACCCTCGCGGTCGAGGATGCTCCCAAGCAAGCTGTAAGCATAGGAATTGTGTGGATCCATTTTGATGGCCTTCGAAACCGCCTTGCCCGCTTCGAGGAACTTGCCGCGCGTCCAGAGCACGTTGGCCCTTCTAGTCCACAGATCCGGAATGCCCGGAAAGCGCCATTGAACTGCATCCAGCATGGCGAGCGCTTCGTCGTGGCGATTTACCAACGCGTAAGCCTTCGCTAGCTGATCTACGGCATTCCAGAATCCGCGATCGTACGCGACGGCTTTCTCCATCTCCTCGACCGATCTTTCTAAATTGCCGATCTTTTGGACCGCCAAACCTAGGTTATAGCGATAGAGCGAGTGTTTCGGATCGAGACGGACCGCAGCCTGATAGCTCGCGATCGCCAATCCCATCTCGTCCTGCGTCTCATAAACCACTCCGAGATTGTTATAAACCGATGCGTGCCGTACCTCGTTCGCCAACTTCAAGAGCATTCGCAAGGACCTATCGTTCTCGCCTACCATGGCCCACCGGGTGGCCGCGTACAGCCGCGTTGCTAAGGTGCTCGCTAGCCTTGGAGGTGGTGGGTAGCCAAGTACCGCCTCGACAGAGGCGTTGAACAGTTCGCCGCTGCGATTAATCGTCAAGGCGACCCGCCTTCCCGACCGCAACCTGAGCGCACGGTGTACAGTTTCCGAGGCTTGGATCGGTTCTCCGTCCACAGCCGCGATCACGTCTCCCACTCTCAGGCCTGCCCTATCCGCTGGCGAATCGAGATTGATTCCTACGATCCGCACTTCCCCTTCAGGAAGCGTGGCGGCTGTTAATCCTGCCCACCCGAGTGGAAAGACGTAGCGGGGTGCGGCTCCGAGTTCATCTAATTGGGATGTAAGGACACTCCAAACTTGATTGCGGAACCGATAACTCTTGAGGCTCACCAATCTCTTGGGCTCAGTCGGGGCTGAGCTTTCGTTCGCTATGGACTCTGTGCGGCTGCCCGCAACTACGCGGCCGAGACCGTTGAAGAAAGCTACTCGGCCCTTCCTAACGCGCAGCACCGCGCTGAGGTTCTTCGTGCCGCCGGCTCCCGGCAGCCTCGTCAAGGCGATGCTGAACTCGGTCCCCAATACTTCCGCTGTCGCAACTCGGGTGTGCACTGCGAAACGTCCGCGTTCATCCGAACGAACGACCTTCGCCAAGACCTTTCCGGATACGAGCTCCAACTGTTCGGGAGTGAATGGCTGGTTCGCCTGGGTGCTCTTCGCAGCCGGAATGATGACCGTCGTATTGAAAGCAAGCGATATTGTCGTGCCGTCGGTCAAGCGAATTTCAGCTCTGTCTGCATCGCCCGTCTCGATGCGGGTTCCGGCGAAGACCACCATCTTCGGCAATGCCGGCGCGCTTTGCTGCTGCCCTAACCGAGTGACGGACGGCTCACCCATCACCGATTCAAAGCTTCCCACCTCGACCTTCTGTGCCACGAGAACATCGGGCTTGGAAACCGGCGGCGCTTGCTTCGTCGGCGCCTGCTTCCGCGGCGGCTCGACCGGGCGCGTCGCACCCGGCGGTTTCTCAGGTGCGGGTACAGACTCCGACGAATCGTCGGGCTTGACTTCGGGAAATGGCTGCTGCGGGCTTTCCTTTCCGGCGAGCCAGGGCTTAGGCGTCGGAGCAGCCGTTTGCTCGAGCGCGTACCATGCGAAGCCGAGAACGACAACGGCCGCCAAAGCCACCCATACGAGTCGCGGCACCTTTATCCCCAATAGCCCAAACGGCTTGCGCATGGGTGCCTCGCCATTACGGTGCGCGTCGCGGCTTGCAGTCCTTTCTTGGAGCACCTGGTGCAGCCGCTCTGTGTGCGTGTTTCGAACCGCTTCGCTGATGACGGCTCCATCCGCTGCGAACCGGGTTCCGATCAGGCGCTCGAAACTTCGGTCCCAGTCGCTCTGCTGCGCCGACAGCTCCAACAGGATGCTCGCAAGTAGCTGGTGGTTAGGCCCGGCCATCGGATCCTCCAGTGAGCCATTCGCTCATCGTGTACTTGGCCTTGCCCTTGGCTCTCGCCAACAGGCCTTCGATTCCTTTTTCAGAACGATTCATCAAGATTGAAATTTCCCGAACCGAGAGTTGCTCTACGTAACGCAGCAAGATCGCCTCGCGTTCGTCCTCGTTGAGTTGCTCGAGCATCGTGTCGACCACATGTTGCGCTTCGACCCGATTCAGGACTTCGTCGAGCGAGGCCCTTCCGGATTCCAACTTGCTCAACGCTTGTGTCATTGACTCGGGAACTCGCTTGCTCCGATCCTTCTTCCTGTAAAAGTCGACAAGACGCAGCTTTGCGATACCACACAGCCAGGTATATATCGAAGAGTGCCCACCGTAGCTGTTAGCCAGATTTATGGCCGACACAAAGGTGTCGAGCGTTATCTCTTCGGCATCCTCTAAATGCTCATCGACTCGCCGGAATATAAATCGCATAACCGGCTCGCTATAGATACGGTAAAGCTCATCGACCGCCTTCTCATCGCCATGCGCAACCGCGCGCACGAGCATGAGTTCCGAGTTTTCGGCGATCAGCCCGTGTTGCATGGCGTTCTGCTGACCGTCCTTTGCATTGGGTGCGAATCTTGCATCCGGCTATTTAGTAACGCTGTTTGGATCTATATCCCTCGGTCGGGTTCGACACAGTTGCGATGGTTCAGTGATGTTCCCTCCGCAGAGCGTCTAAACACCTTAGCTAGACACGAAAAGCCTACGTCGGTCAAGATGAAGGGCCAAAAACAGGTACTTCGGCTCAATGCCAAGTACAATGCTCGCAGTGCCCCAACTTACTGAACCGCTAGTTTTAGATGCCCTCCGCGCCGTTGTCGACCCTGATCTGCGCAAGGACATCGTTTCCCTCGGCTTCGTGAAGGACGTGAAGATCGACGGAGACCGCGTTGCGTTCAAGGTCGAACTTACGACGCCCGCGTGTCCCGTCAAGGACCAGTTGAAGCAGGAGTGCGAAGACGTCGTTAAGGCGCTGGGAGCCGGCAGAGTGGAGGTCGAAATGACCGCGCGAGTCCGCGAGGCGCAGGACAAGGCGGAGCTACTTCCGAACGTCAAGAATGTGATCGCGATCGCGTCCGGCAAAGGCGGCGTCGGAAAGAGCACGGTCGCCGTAAACCTGGCTGTAGCGCTCGCGCAAAAGGGCGCGAAGGTCGGCCTTATGGACGCCGACGTTTACGGCCCGAGTATTCCGATGATGATGGGCTGCGCAGACGAGAAGCCGTGGACGGAAGGAGGCAAGATCATCCCAATCGAGCGATACGGCCTCAAGCTGATGTCGCTCGGCTTCCTGCTCGAAGAGGGCCAAGCGGTCCTCTGGCGCGGCCCGATGGTCGCGGGAACCGTCAAGCAGCTTTTGGGCGACGTGAAATGGGGTGAACTCGATTACTTGCTCGTCGACCTCCCGCCCGGAACGGGCGACGCGCCTATGTCCCTAGCGCAACTCGTGCCCCTAACCGGCGTGGTTATCGTCGCGACGCCTCACGACGTGGCCGCGAACATCGCGGGCAAGTCGGTGGCGCTCTTCAAGCGGCTGAACTCGCCGATCCTGGGTGTCGTCGAGAATATGTCGACGTTTGTTTGCCCCCACTGCAACGAGTCGACACAGATTTTCGCTGGCCTGAACGGACGGGACCTCGCCAAGTCTTTCGACGTGCCATTCCTGGGATCGATTCCTCTCGATCCGGCGATCAGCGCCTCGGGAGACGACGGCTCGCCGAGCATGGTGATGTACCCCGAACGCCCTCAGGCCGCCCAGTTCCGCGAGATCGCAGGCGAACTCGCTCGCCAGATCAGCATGCACGCTTACGCCGAGAAGGGACTGGTACGCGGACTTGGTGCGACGTCGGGTTAGTCATCCTCACCCTCGGAGGGATGAGGACGGATGGTCGGACGCCAAACGATGCGCGCCGCCAAGGCCTGCCACCCGGCCAACGAAATCAATCCCAGCATGAGGTGGTCGTCCCGTCTAAAATGAACCAGTGGCTGAGACGAGAGTAACGGTCGTAGGCGGAGGCTTCGCGGGTTGTGAAGCCGCCTGGGCAGCCGCCAACTTAGGTGTAAGTGTGCGGCTCTTCGAAATGCGGCCTGCGAAGGAGACACCTGCCCACAAGACCGACAAGCTGGCCGAACTCGTCTGCTCGAACAGCTTCAAATCCTTGAACCCCGATTCGCCCGCCGGGCAGCTTAAAGCCGAAATGGAGGCGCTCGGGTCGCTCATGATTCCCACAGCCAAGAAGCACTCGGTTCCCGGCGGCGAGGCGCTCGCGGTGGACCGAGATGCGTTCGCGGACGAAATGACGGAGCGAATAACCACCCACCCCCTGATCGAGGTCGTTCGCGAAGAGTGGCCGCCAGGCGACATCGAACATCCGACCATTATCGCAACCGGCCCACTGACCTCGGAAAGGCTTTCCGAGTGGATCGCCAAGCTCGCCGGCCGCGAGCATCTCTATTTCTATGACGCCGTCAGCCCGACCGTCGACGCCTCCACGATCGACATGGCGCAGGCGTGGGAACAGAGCCGCTATGACAAGGGCGACGCCGCCTATATCAACTGCCCGATGGACACGGAGCAGTACGACGCGTTCGTCGACTCACTGCTCGCCGCCGAGCAGGCACCCCTGCACGGTTTCGAGAAAGGCAAGTATTTCGAAGGCTGCATGCCGATCGAGGAGATCGCGCAACGGGGGCGCGAATCTTTGCGGTTCGGCAACTTCAAGCCGGTCGGCCTCACCAACGCACACACCCGCGAACGGGCGTATGCGGTGCTCCAGCTGCGGCCCGAAAACCGCGAGAAGACCCTCTACTCGATGGTCGCTTGTCAGAACCGAATGCGCTGGGGCGAGCAGAAGCGGGTGTTTCAACTGGTTCCCGGCCTGCAGAATGCCGAGTTTGTTCGCTACGGGGTTATCCATCGAAACACCTACCTCGATTCACCCAGGCTTATCGGGCAGGATTGCCGGGCGCTCGACGGCAAGCCGCTGTTCTTCGCCGGCCAGATCACTGGGGTGGAAGGATACGTCGAGAGCGGCGCGATCGGCGTATTGGCGGGGATCAATGCTGCGCGCATTGTGCGAGGCTTAGAGGTTTTGATGCCGCCCCGGCCTTGTGCCTACGGCTGCCTAACCTCGCATATTACGAACGCCGAATCACCCGAGTTCTCGCCGATGAACATCAACTGGGGTCTCTTCCCCGACCCCGAGCCGCCTATCAAAGACAAGGGCGCCAGGCGCTCGGCGAAGCTGGAGAACGCTCGAAAGGCGTTCAAGAATTGGCTCGGCGAATTTTCTCTGAACCCTGAGCGCGTAACCGCACACTCATCCTAACAGGCGAAGCCGAAAACTATGGATCACGTTGCGGAACGGGCGGCCCGAGGCGACCGAGAGGCTCTTGCGAAGGTAGTCACCGAGCACTATTCGGGCGTCTTCCGCTTTTGCTCGCGCCTCCTCGATGCCCAACGGGCGGAAGATGCCGCCCAGGAGACCTTTCTTCGCGCAGGAAAGCTGATCCAGAGCTTCAGGCACGAATCCGCAATAAGAACATGGCTTTTCGGAATCGCACTCAACGTTTGCCGAAACGAGCGAAGAAAAATGAAACCGACACTACCCCTGCAAGACTGGGACCATGCACCGAGTACGCCCGACAAGAGCGTCATCGCGGCGCATCTGCTGAGAGAAGCGATGGCGCAACTGGATGCGGACCACCGCGACGTGGTTGTCCTACACGAGATGGAGGGTCTCACCTACGACGAATGCGCCCAGGCCCTGGGCATTCCCATCGGGACGGTCAAGAGCCGCCTGCACTACGCATTTGTTCGACTCAGAGAACTATTGAGAGACCGGGGGACAGCACGATGAGCGCACAAGACGTCAGAGAAGATTTGAAGGCCTATTTGGACGGCGAGTTGGCGGAAGATCGAGCCGCCGAGGTGCGCCGCGCGATCGAAGAGGACTCGTCCCTTCTCGGGCAAGCCGAGTTCCTGCAACGGATCGGGTCGAGTCTGCAAAGCATGAACATGGGTCCAGAGCCAACAGGCGGCGAGGTCGCAAGGACCGTCTCCCTTACTCCGAAGAGACGATGGCTGAGCGCCCCCCTCGGCATCGCTGCGGCCGTCGCGTGCTTGCTGATCGGCATTGTGGTCGTTCGAGGTTTGAACCGCATGATAGTCAAAAGGATCAGCTTCTCCACATGGAGTGAAGAGACGGCGCCCGATTCGGTGGCGCCAGCCGACCTCAAGGAAGGGCAGGCTCCGACTGGCTTAGAGCGGCAGACCTTAAAATCCAAAGACGAAGGTATCAGGCCGTCAATGCCGGCTGCTGCGGAATCGTTGGATCGCGCCGTCGTCCGCACCGGAACGCTATCGCTGAGGGTCGCCAACCTGGAACAGTCCGAAGGCAAGATC
>JACDEQ010000361.1 GCA_013816225.1 Armatimonadota bacterium
AACCTAACCCGCGGGAATGTCGGCGATTCTCCCCCCACCGGGAAATAACACCCCGGAGACCCGACTCCCTGGCTGACGACGCAGTCACCGGCGAACCGGTCTGCGGGGCAAATTCCCTGCTAACAGGGAAAATAACAGTCTCCCCTGTTGTCCCCTGTTTACCCCTGTTCTTTTGAGAATCCGGGGGTTTTCCGGGACCATCTTCGGTCAAGATGCTGCCGGATGTTGTTATTTTTCAGTCGATTAGAGCCATTACTCTTCGATACCCAAACAGCGATTATTCCTCCACAATATCAGGGATGTTTTTGTGCCATTTCAGGGGATATTGCCTCAATAACAGGGGGACAGATCCCCAGACCGCGAAAGCAACAACGGTCCTCGCCGCTTCGCCGCTTCTCGCGGCTGACCCCTGCGTTCGGGCACCACTCAAGGCCGCCAGGTCCACCGACCACAAGCGTTTTAGGTGTTAGTTTCAGGCCCTTTGGGTTCCTTGCCACCGGTCTTCCGACGGCCTCGGATGAGGCGACATTCCGCCTTGGGCGTGGCGGCGAGCAACGATCGCCGAGGCCGGCGAAAGACAAGGGCAAGCCAACAAACGCGGAAATCCTGCGGCGGTGGCGTGCGCAACGGGACTCCTAGAGGCGGAGCGTCCTCTGGGTCGGAACCGCTACGGCCTGAAGGCCCAATATCGCAAGCCGTACTTGTCTTTCGGAACGAGCCCGAACCGCTCGTCGGGCGGCGTCCCGTTCCGAATCACATAGAACATGTCGGCCAATACCGAGCGGTTCTCGCCATAGTAAGAGTGACCCAACAAGCTGGTGTCAACGGTGGTCACGTCGACAGTGTCCACTGATTTGGCGACCACAAGATCGAGGCCCGATTCGCCAGCCCGAGAATACTTGTGGATGGCCTTGGATGCCTTGAGCGCAATGTCGTCCGAGGAGGCATACAAGGTGAATCGGCTGGCCTTGGGCCCAAAAGTCTCGGCCAGGTCCTTGAATGTCGCGGCATCGATGTCGGGCGCCGCGAACACGATCTGGTTTAGGTTGGCGATACCGGGAGCACACTGCGGTGTCATCGCGGCCAGCGTCTCGACCAGCAAGCGATTGCCCATGCTGTGGGCGAGCAAATGCACCGTGTCAGCGCCAAAGTGCTCGCGAACTACGGTCAGGAACTTGGCGAAATGTGGGCGTGACCAGCCGACATTGGTTTCATCGACCGTGTACCGGGGCGCCGAGCCCTCCGAGGGCCAGCTGTAAAGCGCTGCCAGGCCTTCAAAGTGAAGGTCGTATGCCGTTTGGGCAGCGCGCACCACGGCATCGTGGAAGCCGACGAGGTATCCGTGCATAAAGACCAGCACCTCTTTCTTCGCAGAGCTACCGAGCGTTTTGCGCGCCTGGGCGACGAAATCGGATTCGGAAAGCGCCTGTATGGAATGCACCACCACATGCTGCTGCGGATCTTCGCGAAACTGCAACTTCCACCAGCGCGGTCGCTCGATTTTGCCCATCCGGGGATCGTCCGGAATGCTGACTTCGGCTACCCCGTACGATAACTCACCACGCTCGCCACTGAAGTCGATGGACGCCCCGGCACCTTCGGCGCCGGCGCGGTCGGTCCCGAAAAACACCGGGAACTGCGTGTACCGGTCCTTGACCGCAAAGCCGGCTGGCAGTTTGCCCGCACCCTTTGCAAGTTCGGGAGCAATGTCGCGAACTGCCTGCAGCAGCGCCTGGTAGGCAAGAGAAAATGGCTGCAACAAGTCCAGAATTGATTGCACTGCGGCCACTTGCTCCGGGCCCTTCGTAAGGTCCAGCTGGCGCAACAGCGCGATCAGCTGATATTCGATCCGCTCTCGATCGGGGCCTAGCGCGCCCGCGATCGTCTCCCAGTTATTGGCAATGGCTTGGACAAGCGCATCGGGCTTAATCATGGTGAGTCCTTCCGGTCTGACATCAACGCGCAACGAGCCGGCCCTGTAGTGCGTCAATCGCTGCATGCAGCCGCACGGCCTCGGGGTCGCCACGCATTTGTAGCGTCGAGGCGATCTGCTTCAAGACATCAAGCGTGCGCTGTGGGGACTTGATCTCGGCCTTGGCGATGAAGGTCGCATAGGCGCGCGCCGCTTCTTCCGTGCGGCCCAACAATGCCAGGCAGTCCCCCAGATCGGCCCAGGCCCAGCCGCTGTCGCTTAGGCTCGCCTTGGCACGCAGTGCCGCCTCGATCTGGCCGGCGAGCGCTGCGATTCTCGGTTCCGTTTCGTGCAGCGAAAGCTGCCCGGTCAGCAGCGTTTGCTTGATGGCGTTGAGCCGATTGTACGTGCTCGGCAGCGCAAACTTTTCTTCTAGGGCCGCGCCGATGGTGTAGTTGGCCAGCGCGTCCTTCAGTTGATTCATCCGTTGTCGCAGCCCACCGAGTGCACCACAGCTCTCGACAGTCTCTATCAAGAAATCGGCTTCATCACCTGCCAGCCGCGGCTGCATCGTGTCGAGTTGCGCTCGTGCCGGTGCCGTGGCGTCGAGGCTCTCCTGAAGGGTTTTGGCGCCCACGTCATAGGCCTTGAAGACTTCTTCGTCCGGCCGACCGGCACGGCGCAACGCATCGCCCTTCTTGCGCGCAGTCTTCGCGGTTTCCTGCGCTTCCCTGAGACTGCGTATGGAGTCGTGCATGGATGTCAGTCCTTCTGTCCGAGCTGTTCCTCGATGCGAGCGGCTAGTTCGATCGATTCATCGTCTCCCAGGTCGTAC
>JACDEQ010000362.1 GCA_013816225.1 Armatimonadota bacterium
GGTGTGCCCTTCTCGACGAGCCTCCTGAGAGCATGGGCCAAATCGCTTCGAGTCGGAACAAGAACCGCAAAATGAAAGAGCCCTGTGGTTCGTCCTGCAGGGCGCGCATCCGGGTTCTCGGTCAGGGCCAAGATCACCCGCTTGTCGACACCGAGCAGGGTAGCATTGGCGCCATGCCTGAGCGCCTGCAGGCCGAGTCGTTCCGTGTAGAAAGCTAAGGACCGGGCAAGGTCGGTAACGGTCAAATGAACCCGACCGATCTTAGTTTCCGGGTGAACCTGGTATTCCACTCGCTAGAATTCTGACTTAACCTGGATAAACTCTACTCGTTGCACTGTGAAGGGGATTCAGTGCGGGGTTACGTCTGCTCGAAAGGCAGATCTGTATGATCTCCGACATAGCCACCCTGGTCGAAGTGATTCACGATACGACTCAACAGACACGCAACCGGGGAATGTCGTCGCCCTCGCCAATCGTAACTACGGCGACAAAGGAGTGCGAAAGCGTGACACAGAAACCTTTACCGCTATCCGCCAAGAGCGCCTATTTTACGCTGCTCTTATTCGGCGTCGTGGCGTCTCCGGCCGCAGGGCTCCAGGGCGAGAACCTTATCCGGAACCCTTCCGTCGAGGTTGCAAATCCTGATGACCCCGAAGTTCCGCAATATTGGTTCCATGCCAGTTCGGGAAACAACTCGCACACGTTCACCTACGATACGGACGGCTACAAGTCGCCCAGGAGCATCAAGGTGAATGTTTCCGACTATTCCAGCGGCTTCGTGTTCTGGAGTCCCTACTCCGTTCGCGTGACCGGTGGGCGCTTCTACACGTTTAGCGCACACGTCAAGGGGGATGTCGAGGCTCAAACCCTGATTCGCAACGAGTGGTCATTGGGGACGGGTTACTACGGCGGCGGCGACACTTATTCACTCAAACGAGCGATTCCTGCAGGTGACTGGACGAAATATACCGAGACGTTCTTTGTTCCGGCGGGTGTAGAGTCCGTGAGGATATTTTTTGGCGTCGATGCCGAGGGCACGTTTTCCTCCGACAACTTCTCGCTCGTCGACACGCCGTACACGACGAACCCGAACCGAACGCCGATGGTGACGATCATGGCGGATGACGTCTGGCTGAATTTCAAGTCCAACGCAATCCCGATTATGGATCAGCACGGCTTTAAGTCGACTTTCTACATCAATACCAACGCGATTGGCGGCACGGGCATGATGACGACGCAGGACCTTCGCTACTTGAGGGAACATGGGCATGAGATGGCAGCTCACGCGGTGCATCACGTGAACCTACGGACTCTCGATATTGACTCGCTGCACCGTGAAATCGCCGACTCCGTCGCATATCTCAACCAAGTGCTGATCGGCGATGACTTCGTTCACAGTTTCGCCACGCCGCTAGGGGGCCATAACAAGGTGGTCGATACCGCTTTGCGCGAACACGACTTCAATGGCCTCGGCCAAAGCACTTTCGGCAGCAATCGAAACACCGAAGGATTCTTCAACTACCCGGAGAACTTTCAGCCGCTCAACGTCCGCACATTCATGATGAAGGACACCGTTACGGACGCCCAATTTCGCGACCTGCTGATTCTGGCCCGAGACCATGGCCTTTGGCTGACGCTTACGTACCACCAAGTCAAGCCGATAACCAGGCCGTCGGGTTCGACGACGACCTCTACAGATCAGTTCCGAAGTCAGATGCAAATGATCAGCAACTTAGGCATCCGTGTTGTGACGGTGAGCGAAGGCCTAAAGAGGTTCGCTAAGGGAGAGTAGCTGACACTTTCGGCTCGAAACAATGCAGGTAGTAACTTTATCTCGCGAGGAAGCTCGACCCCCGGGCCGTTCGACAGGGCAGCTGCATATGCATGGTGGGCGGTACTGGACTTGAACCAGTGACCCCTTCGGTGTGAACGAAGTGCTCTACCACTGAGCTAACCGCCCGGGTCAGTCAATGTACCCCAGGGAAACGGAAGGTAATCTCGAAACCGTTGCAAGACAAAGATTGGGTTTTGATAGACGGGGACTGCGGTCTTTGACTCAGGTTCGGCGCCTGGGTCAGGCGCCTCGATGCCAAAAGGCGATTCGACGTCGTCCCCTATCAACACGCCCCCGAGCCGCCGATGACCCCCGCGCTCCGCAAGGCATGCGAAAGGGCTCTGCACGTGGTCCGGTCCAACGGCGAGATTCTGCGTGGCGGACCCGCGGTGCGCCTCATCCGCAATTGCATGGGCCTCGGTAGTCCGCCGAAACCGCTCCTCGATGCCGCGTATTGGCTCGTCTCGCACAACCGCGATCTTTTCTCGAATTTCCTATATCGGGGCGAGCGATGGACGGAGTAACATCGGGCGGATGAAACGGCCGGCCATCCTCATCTCGCCGGACTTCTCGGTTCCTGGCGAAGTCAAGCGTGAGCGGATTCATCTCAATCTTGAGTACCAGGAAGCAATTGCCGCCGCCGGGGGCGAGCCGATCATCGCCTCGCCCTACGCCAACCCGTCATCATTTTGCGACATCGCGGACGGCTGGCTCATCACCGGGGGCCGCGACCTTCCCGGCGACATGTTCGGCCAAGAGACCCACCCCGAGGCAAAGCTCGTCTCCGAAAAGCGAATCCGTGCGGAACAGGGCCTATACAAATCGATCGAAGGCACGAGCAAACCGATCCTCGGCATCTGCTTCGGCATGCAGTTCTTGGCAGTGACGAACGGGGCGACGCTCCATCAGCACC
>JACDEQ010000363.1 GCA_013816225.1 Armatimonadota bacterium
TAGTAGAGCAGTTCGGCATGAGCGGCCCGATACATGCGCGGATGTTCTGGAGCGAACTTCGAGAATCTGGCGACACGCTAAGGTATGAGGCCGATGCCAACCTTGCGGTCGAAGGCGAAATGGCGGTGCGGATCGGCGAAGAAAGAAGAGATCGAGGCCGCCTTCCCGGTGATCGAACTCCACCATTTCGTTTTTCGAGCTGCCCGCAAAAATCTGCAGGAACTCGTCGCGAATAACGGCATCAATGCGGGCGCCGTGATCTCCGACGAAACCACTTCGATGACGCTTGAAGGTTGGTCGTCGTCGCTAAATCTCTCCATCGCCATCAACGGCTCGACGGTCCATACCGAGGCTCTATGGGCCATGGCAGCTGGCGCACTCGAATCAGTCGAATGGCTGCGGGACGATCTGGCGCGGAGCGGCCGTACGACGAGGCCGGGCGACCTCATCCCGGCCTTTAACCGGGGAAGCCGGGGGATCACGTCGTCGTGTCCGTAGATGGTCGCGACTATGTGGAATGCCGGGTCGGATAAACATGACTTCAGTTGTGATCCTCGACGAAACGGCAACGGCCATTATGGCTGGCGGCATTCGATAGCGAGGCACGAGGCATAGCTTGCCGGTCCGATTTTTGATGGCCGAAGCTACTTTTACGACGGCCCCAATGTCGATGTCACCGAAAAGTGTGAGGTCGGATAAGTAACAAGCCAAGCTTGTGCACGAATGGAATTCTGAACGACAACGGAGGGCTCAGATGCGCTCATGGCAATTACTTATTCTCGGGTCATTTGTGGCGCTTTCGCCGCATATTGCGGAAGCTGCGGACAGGCCCATCGTGGTGGAACTCTTCACGTCGCAAGGTTGCTCTTCCTGCCCGCCGGCAAACGCCTTCCTGAATGAGCTATCGAAGCAGCGCGCCGACGTGTTGCCGCTGGCTTTCCATGTGACCTATTGGGACTATTTGGGATGGAAGGATCCCTTCTCTTTGCAAACCGCCACCGAGCGTCAGGCGCGCTACGGGCAACGTTTTGGAGATGGGTCCTACACACCTGAGATCGTCGTGGACGGTGAAACCGGACTTGTAGGCTCATATCGCGACGGCGTTAATTCGGCGATCGCGAAGGCACGGGCAAACCTAAGGACAGCTGCCGACGTAAGCATCATCGCCAGGGAAGGAAAGGTTTCGATCGATGTCGGTCCCGGGAAAGGAGCCGCTAAAGTGCTTCTAATTGGCTTCGACCGAGAGCATATTACATCTGTCGGTCGGGGCGAAAATCGTGGGCGCACCATGCCGGAGTCGAACGTCGTCCGGTCCTTTCGACCCGTGGGCGACTGGCACGGGGCGGCGGTTCATATCGATCAGCAGTTTCCGGATGGCGAGGAAGTCGCTGTCATTCTGGAGGCTCCAGATGGCCGTATTATCGGAGCCGCCCGGGCCCGTAGGGCCGGGGCCTCCTGACGACCGGCTCGGTGCCTGACGCGTCAAGTCTTCCGACGCTTGGTGGCTTGCCCGATCACCCGGGGACTCGAAAAATTCGCTTCCGGTTCCAGCACTCCGTCAGGATTGGAAAGAGGGCCGACGAAAGCCTCGGTCCATTCGCCCAGCATTTCGTCGCGATCCGGCCATGCGTTCATGGACTCCTCCTCCCTATACATTGCGAAGGGCCGTAGCGTGCTTTCGTAGAAATCAATCTGGGCATGCCGGCGATATTGACGTGGTTCATAGGCGTTCCAGTGCAACGACTGGGATAGGGGCCGCCGGTAACGCCGGTTCTGGTCGACCGCAGGGTAGCCGATCGGGATGGTGCCATAGGCTTTCATCCAGGGGGGATAACCGAGCAGTTCGGCAAGCTCGCGGTTGGTCTCGTCTTCGCCACCGCCCGACAGCCAAGCCGACGTGAGCCCCTCGGCAGCGACGCCCAACTGGATGTTCTGGATCGCAGCGCCGAGGGAGCAGAGAAAGATTGCCTCATTATTGGCCCGATACTCCGCGTCCCATTCCTTCGTCGTCGCGTGCGGAAAGCAGGCTTTCCAACGGGGATCGCCGAGGACGAGCACAATGGCGCCAGTATTGGAAAGATAGGTTTTCTTGACCGCTGGAAAGCCCTTGGCGTGATCGACCAGCCGCTGCGCCTGCTTGAGGAATACCGCCATCACGCGGTCGCGGACTTCTGCGTCGTCAATAACGATGAAATCCCAGCACTGTACGTTGGCGCCGGACGGCGCCCACCGACCGCAATCGACGATGCGTTGCAGCGCATCCCGGCCGATCGTCCTGCCGGCCTCGAATTTGCGCACGCTGCGGCGCTTTCGAACGACATCCTGAAACAGCGCTTGATCAGACATATTGATACCTCGTCTCGACCGGAGATTCGACTGCGGTTAGTATATGCGACGAACTACAGATGGCACTCCTCAATCTCTGCGGAGAAGCTTCAGAGCGCGAATGGTCTCGCAGGGCCTCACTGAGCGCCGGCTCAGCGCAATCATCTTGGCGCGCGCCTCACCGCCGCGAATGACCTCGAAGGCGTCTCCTCGATTCCGGCGATCGAGGCGGCCGCGACGGCCGATGCAGATTCACACGTGAAGCCAAGTTCCGGTTCTGGCCCGGTTTAAACTCATCATCGGCGTTTCAGTCGCCGGGATAGACGGTCATGACGTGTACGCCCTCGCCCTTTTGTTCGCGCCTGAGGGATTCACCGAACTTCGCCAAGCCGCCCTTCACTCCGGCATAGGTCGAAT
>JACDEQ010000364.1 GCA_013816225.1 Armatimonadota bacterium
GGGCATCAGCATCCCAATCCCCACGACCCAGGATTGCCTGCTGCGGCCACGAGCCGGGATCGCCAGCCAACTCCGCGCGCATCCAACCGGTCTTGCGCTGCTCATCGCCGAGGAGACCTGCCAGGAACAGGCCGGCGTTCGTTGCAACACGCTCTTGCGTGAACAACGGACGTATCCGTTTCTTGATCCGCCGCCCACAACGCAAGCGTCTCTTCAATCGACGCTGCCCGCGTCCACGACATCCGAGCGCGCGAATCATGGTTGCGCATGGAGTCAGATCTGCACAAACAATGCAACTGTAAGGTTAAGGGCTATCTTTCGCGCTCGGTGATCGTGCCAACACGCACGTCGCCGAAGTAGATGTGCCAGCTTCTTGAAGAATCTCGGTTTCGCGTAGCGTACGAGATCGTGGACGGCCTTAGCACCACAGCCCTGCCGGGGACGATGGTGGTGGAACACGGCTAGCCTCAGCGAGCCGCCGCGGGAGGCTTTCAAAAAATACAGCTTGGACGAGATTACCCGTGCCGCGTGGATAGCGGAACATCATTGGGCGTGGGCCGCCGCGTAAATTAATCGAAGCGGCCTATGGGCACCTCGAACAATGACGATTTTGTCGTTGGAGATCCCGCCGCTCTGGCATGACGCTCGTTCTCACTGTTGATTTTTCGTGGAAGCTGTTGCGTTTACGCGGTCTGGGCTAGGTTTTAAGCGTACCGGCCCCACGACTTGCGCATGCGACGGCCATTCGCTCCAGCGTGACAAGCCGGCGGATGTTGTAAACGAGGTTCTGGAGGCCGATTTGTGGCTTTCGCCCGAGCATTGCCAATCGTTCGTACGATCCGACCACCTCGGAGAGGCTTGCTGAGCACCGAACACGTGCTCGACGCGAGCCCGAATCTTGCTCTTTTTGCGGTTTGCGTTCTCTTGTGCCTTCGATAGCGGATGATTGCGGCTCGCGCGCTGATGGATCCGATTGCGCAAGCCGCGCACCTTGAGCTTGGCCTCGGTCTTGGCCGACCGATAAGCGCTGTTCGCGTAAACATCAACGGACGTATTGGTTTTGTTCAGAAGCCCATCGAACTCTGACTGTCATGCACGCTCGCGTCGGTCACGTCATATTGCCGGATCAGCTTGTGCCTGGCATCGGCATTCACGTGGTTATTGTATCCATAGAACTCTTGCCGTGCTTCTTGGTCCAGCGCGCATCCTTGTCTTTCTGTCGGTTTTTCGATGGATCTTTCTTCCAGGCCGGAGGCGTCTTGCCGGCCTTCACATCCTCATTTTCGTCACGGCTATTCGCTGCTTGGGAACTGGACGATCGTCGCAACCATCTGGCCGCCGCGAGCGATATAGCCCTTCGCTTCCAAATGAACAGTTTCTCAATGAGACCGGCCTTCGCAAGCGTCTCCGGAACAACCAAAGCGTCGTGCCGTCGGGAATGCTAACCTCAATCCCGAGCCGCAGAAACCGCGTGAACAACAGGCGGTCGCGCACCTGATACTCAACCTGTTCGTCGGACAGATTGTAAAGCGATTGCAACACCAGCATCCGAAACACAACAATGACATCAATCCGCTTGCGGCCGGCGTTGCTCTTCTTCTCACTCGCCGGCGTCGATGTCGCCTCAATCTCGGCGCGGAAGCTCTCGAACGGCACGACCCCATCAATCATCTCAAGCGGATCGCCCTTCGCGGAAATCACCGCAAGCCGTTTGTCCGCATCAAAAAAGCCGAATTGACCCATCGTATCCGCATCCACGAATCCCATTGTGCGGGTCAGAATCGCACAAATTCAGGAAGGCCGCTATTTTTCGAGGTGCCCTATGTCTTTACACCCATGCCGCATCACGCAAGGCGGTGCTCCCCGAAGGAATACTCTCAGGCGCCCTCTGGCGAATATCGGATCATCTCTCTTGAGGCTTTCCGGTCGCGGTGGTAAAAGAGCCTTTTCGAGGCTCAAATGGTTGCAGATTTTTTTATCGGGCTTTTTCTAAAGCTGTTCGGCTCCGCTTATTCCAATTACCGAGTAAAACTTTCAGAAAAGCAGCTCGCAGAAGGCTGGTATCTTTCGATTGACAAGGGCGGTTTCGAATATGCCAGTTGGCGGGAACCAAAATCAGAACAGACCGCCGCTACAGAGGCCGATACGGCATCGGAATCGGCGCCGGGCCATATCGCTAACGAATTCCGCTAGCCACTCGTTATCCATAGGCGGCGGTGGCGGCGGTTTCATCATCGATCCAACGGTGTTGTTACGGGGCTGTCGAGCCATTAATCCTTGCAGGGGCTTCATCATGCCTACGCAGACATTCGGCTCGGAATGATCGCGGTCATTTGATATCGCGCCTCATTCGGGGGTGACGATCCGATCAGGCAAGACGGCGTGCCGGCCTGCCGCCGAACCGTCCATTTCTTGATCGGGCGTCGTATTTCGCGACGATATTTCCAGACACTTACGGCTCGGAAATCGCCGCATCATATCGAGCTTGGGGTGACGCTTGACAACGCTGATGAGGCCACGAGCACCATCGATGCCGGACTGGAGACCAGCCGCTTATTGGTTGCTGCTGACCGTGCGCGACGCCATTCTCAAAGTCCGGGAATTAGCCACTGCCGAGTTCGCGACACTGCGTGCTCGTCTCTTAAAAAATCGCCAGGTCGTCGAGAAGCCGGACGCGAACGTGGGTGCGGTCGAGGATTAGGCGCACGATCGGCTTCCCGGCCAGTGAGCGGCTGTTC
>JACDEQ010000090.1 GCA_013816225.1 Armatimonadota bacterium
GACAAAGCGACCGAATTCGGCCTGCCGCCGCCGAAGGGCGTTCTGCTCCTCGGCGTGCAGGGATGCGGAAAGTCCCTCGTCGCCAAAGCGATCGCGAGCCAGTGGGGGCTGCCAATGCTCCGGATGGACGTGGGCAAGTTATTCGGAAGCCTGGTAGGACAGAGTGAGGAGAACGTGCGCCGCGCGATCCAGGTGGCCGAGAGCGTCGCTCCCTGCGTCTTGTGGGCCGACGAATTGGAAAAGGGCTTCGCGGGAGTGCAGGGCAGCGGCTTCGGGGACAGCGGCACCACCGCGCGCGTTTTCGCGACGTTTATTACGTGGATGCAAGAAAAGACCGCGCATGTTTTCCTGGTGGCGACGGCGAACGACGTTTCACAATTGCCGCCGGAATTATTGCGAAAGGGTAGATTCGATGAAATATTCTTTATTGACCTGCCCGATCGCGAAGAGCGGATCGAAATTTTCGGCATCCACTTGAAGAAAAGAAAGAGAGACCCGAAGAATTACGACTTAAACCTCTTGGCCGATAAAACGAAGGGATTCAGCGGCGCAGAAATCGAGCAGGTTATCGTCGCCGGCCTTTTCGCCGCGTTCGATCAGAGCCGCGATCTAATCATGGAAGACCTGGTCTCCGAGGCGAAAGCGCTCGTGCCGCTCAGCGTGATGATGAGCGAAGAAATCGCCGCGCTGCGCAGCTGGGCGATGCTAAGAACGCGCCCCGCCAGCAGGAACGACGACGAAACATCACGGCAGGCGGCGGTAACGTAAAAACACTTCGCTCCCCCAGCGGTTCTCCTCGATCAGATCGTACTTTTGAACCTGCTCGCGCGGCAGAGGCATACCGTCCGCATAGGTCGGTACGCCTTCACCGAGCTTGATTTTCGGAGCGAGCGTAAGGAAAAGCTCGTCGGGAATATTCAAGTGGAACAGCTGCGCATTAATTTCGCTGCCACCTTCGACCAAGAGGCGCTTTATGCCGATTTCCGAACGAACAATCGATAACGCCAAACTCCAATCCACGTCCGCCTTCCCGGCTCGAGCTACACGAACGTTGTCTGGCAGTTCCGGCAATTCTGCGCTTTCCGGGCAAACGACAAATGCCATTTCCGGAGCATCGGTAAAAAACCGGCTATTCACGAGTACATTCCCGGAGCGCGTAACTACAAACCGATACAGATTCTTCGGATACCAAATCCTCTCACTGCTCCGCTGAGCGCCGGCGCCGATCAAAACTCCCTCCGCGGCGGATTGAATCCGCCGCATCATCAAATGGTCGGTCTTGCTGCCCAGATCCTCGACCGGCTCGCCGCGATTGCCTGTGAGTATTTTCCCGTCGATCGTAGTGACCATGTTGATAAGAACATAAGGCCGATCGCCCTCGAAATACGGAAAATTAAGATTCGCATAAAAATCCGGAACGCCTTCGGGCTGCTTTAAAGCTGTCGCAAGGCGGCTCCACGGCTGCTCGGCGTATCGCTGCCCGTCGATCCAAAATGTCGGAACGTTGTAAACGCCGTTGGCGAACGCCGCTTCGTCGAACTGTGTGATTTTGTCGGCGAATTTACGCGAGATAATCGCTTCTCGCAAACCCTCCAAATCCTCGAATACCCCATCGGCGATAGATATCAGCGCATCGATATCGGAAATGTCGACATTTTCTTTCCAATAGGCATAATAAATCCGTTCGAGCAAGCGATCCTGCACCCCGGAGAGCTTCGCAAACTCCACCGCTTCGTGCGCGGCGTGCGAATCCACCGGCGGCTTCCGGACCGGTTCGATTCCTGCCGCTTCGTACGCCAGGGTCAGCCGACCGGGCGTCAAGGGCTTATTGGGAGGCATCGGCTCGCGCGGCTTCTTCTCCTCCACCAGCCAGGCGGGAAACAGTTCATAGCCGAGCCAATCGATTTCCACACCGAATTCTCGGCGCATCCGCTTCGCCTGAAAGAGCCCGATCCAGCACCACTCGCAAACGAAATCGTGGGCAACCGGAATGATGCGAGCCATGCGCAGATTATGCAACAGCTATAATTTGTCGATGAAAGCTATTTGCTCCTGTCTCGTTCTGCTTAGCGGACTCCTTGCAGGGTGCGGAGCTGCGAACCCGATGGTGGGCACCTGGAAGATGGATATCGCCAAGGAAACCGCCGACATGATGGGCAAGGCCGGGGCGCCGCCCGCCGCCGGCCAAATCGAGTTCAAGGACGACGGAACATTCGCACTCAAAATGACCGGGCTCGTAAAGGCAGAAACGAGCGGAGACTACGATGTGCATGGCAAGAAGGTCACGCTCAACCCGAAGAACACGGGAGCGCCGCCGACCGAGGGAACACTTTCCGAGGACGGCAAGACTTTTACAGCCCGCGGCATGAAATTCGTCAAAGAATAGCTATTCGCCCTCGATCACGATCTTTCCGAAGTCGCCGATTCGTTTGAAAAGAGCGTCCACGGTCGCGAGGAGCGCGAGCCGATTTGCCCGAACCGCCACGTCGTCCGTCATCACCATCACTTTATCGAAGAACGAGTCGATCGGCGCCTTTAGGGCGCGCAACGTCTCGATGTCCATCGACAGACCCTTGCCCATTTCCTGTTCCGCCGCCTGCGCGGCAGCATAAAGGCTGCCCTCCTCCTCTTCCAAAAAGAACACCCGCTCGGGCGATTCCGGGAAGGCGATTCCTTTCTTGCGCGACGACTCCACGATGTTCGCCGGCCTCTTGGCTGAGCGTACGAAACTCACGTCCGCCGAGAGCTCCGCCAGCGCGCGGGCCCGAACCAGGAACGCGGCCGTGGACTCGTCCCAGCCTGTCGCCCAGGCGGCGTCGAGCGCGTCGTACGGAATATCAGCGAAGAGAGACTCGTACCGGCCTCGAAGCACTTCTTTCACATGTTCGCCCACCGAGTCCGACACCCGGATTCCCTGTACCCCATAGCCCGCCCGCGCGTACTCGCACCAGTCCGCGATCGACGCCATCTCTGCGTCCCAGTCGCGTTGCGCTTCGATGAGCATGGTCGCCGCGCGCCTAAGCGCAAAGGGGTCGCTGCTGCCGGTTGGCGCTTCGCCGATTCCGAGGTATCCGGCAAGCCGATCGGCTTGGTCGGCGCACATGGTGATAAGAGCCGCGCGCTGACCCGCTGTCTCGGGCTTCGTATTGGGATCGTAATGCTCCGAAATCGCCTCACAAACTGTTTGATCGATGCCGTCACGCCTCGCGTATTCCCCGCCGACCTTGCCTTGAAGTGAAGGTAGTTCGCTCACCAGACCCGTGCTCAGGTCCCCTTTGCACAAAAGCCCCGCCTGCCGGCATATCGCGACCTCGTCATGGGGCAAGCCCGCCTCCTGGGCAATCCGAGAGGCAAGCTCCGCGATGCGATCCGCCCGCTGTCGCACGGTGCCGAGTTTCTCCTGAAATACGATTCGGTCCGTCTTCTCCAGAAACTCGGCCAGCGAAAGCCGCGAATCCTCATCAAAAAAGAACTTTGCGTCGTTGAATCGGGCGTTCAGTACCCATTCGTTTCCTCGCCGCACAGTATCGGGATCTCCGGCATTCGTCACGCTGACGAAGGATTGGGTGATATTCCCATCCGAATCCTCGACCGGGAAAAACCGCTCGTGCTTTGCCATCGCTGTAACCAGCACCGGCCGAGGGAGGCCCAAGAACTCCACCCGGAAGGACCCCGAAATCGCAACCGGCCATTCGGTGAGGTACACGTTCTCTTCGAGCAGCGCATCCGTGATAACCGGCTTGCCCTCGCCGAGGGATTCGGCCCGGCTCCTGATGGATTCCTCGCGAGCGGCCGGGTCGGGCTCGACGAATCTCTGCCGAAGCCTGTCCAATAGCTCCACCGATGAAGCAACCTCAAAAGAGTCCGGCGACAAAAACCGATGGCCGACCGAACGGTTTCCTGCCGTCACGGTCTCCAATTCGAAAGGAACGACCTCGCCGCCGATCAGCGCGACAATCCACCTAATCGGGCGAGAGAACCGAGTTCGCCCGCTCCCCCAACGCATCGTCTTCTCGAACGAAATCTTCCTGATGGCGCTGGGCAAAAGCTCCATTAGCACCTCTTTCGCCGAACGCCCGCGCACTTCGGATTTCACCCAGATATAGTCATCCCGAACCTCCGCTTTCATAGGATCAACGCCCGCCCCCTTAGCAAACCCGATCAGCGCAGGGGTCGGTGAGCCATCGGGCCCGTAAGCCCCCTTCGCTGCCGGCCCCCGCTTTTCCACGACCTGATCAAGCTGGGTTTCGGCGACATCCGGCAAGACAACAATCAGCCGCCTCGGAGTCGCATACCAACGGCCCTCAGAGGCGTCACCCAAACGCGCCTCCCGCACGGCATCGGAAACGAGCGCCAAAAGCTGCTCGGCGGCCGAGCGAACCATGGACGCCGGCAGTTCCTCGACACCGACTTCAAGCAGCAATTCAGGCATGAGCGCCGATTTTACCAGGGGCTCAGTAATCCACCGGGCGCAAGTAGTACTCGCCGATCGCGGTTGTCGAAATCATTGCCACGGTGGGGAGCCGCCTCTTCCAATGAGTGCCGGCCACACGTTTGCGCACAATCTCCACGTCGTTCTGCGCGAAGCCCATCTCGACCAGCTTGTCGGGCGAGTACCCACCGGTCAAGAGAACGAGAATCCGGTCCGCACGCTGAATCGTGATTCCCCAATCGCCCTCGTCCGTTTGGCCCTTCACCAAGTCAGCGGTCGGTGGTTTACTCAGAATCTCTTCGGGTAACTTCAAATACCGCGCAAGCTGATACACCTGCGATTTGAAGAGGTCGCCCAGAGGGTTGATCGGCGGCGCGTCGTCGGCGTGCCATGTGTAGTAGCCGAACAGCCGCTCGGTCTTATTGCCCGTCCCGACCGGCAAGCCGCCGAGCTTCGCGCTTTGGTCGAAGAGCACGATCATCCGCGAACGCGCGCAGATATTCCCGATCCGCTTGGCTTCGACGTCGGGCTCTTGAGCCAGGTAGCCGTCCACCATGCCCGTGATGTCGATCGTCCTCTCAACGACTGCCAACTGATTCACGACGAGTTGCGCGTGGTCCATGCTTTCTTGGGAACTGATCTTATAAGGGAGGCGGAAGACGTGCGTGTTCTCGGGTCCAAAGGCGAGCGCGCAGAGGTGGGCGACGACTGCCGAATCTACTCCGCCGGAAAGCCCGATTATCGCCTTCCTCATCCCGCGCCGACGAATACACTCGTCCTTGAGGAAAGCCACCAGCCACGAGCAGACAATCTCCGGGTTGATTCGGAGCGCCTCATCGGATTCCGGCGAGTACGCCTCCGAACGGATTACCTTTAGGGACACGTCGCCTCGTTCACGTCGTCGATCTCGCGGGTGACGTCCTCGAGCACGCTGACCAGGTCCGCCAGCATCGGCGAACGCTCACGCACGATGCCGATCAAGTCCATATCGACCTCTGAAACCAGGATGAACTCCTCGCCGACGGGGCCTTTTGCAACAATATTGCCATAAGGGTCGGCGATGATGCTCCCGCCCACGAATCCCTTGCCGCCCTCGAACCCCACGAGCATCGCGTTGACCGTCCATACGCCGTGCTCCTGGCTAATACCGGTCATCAGCTTGTGATAGGTCGCGAGATTGCCGATTTCGTCGCCGGAGAAATCACGCGCCGGCGACGCTGCGATCGCCACGATCACCAAGGCGCCTTTTAGCGCCGCGATCGTCGGTGTTATCGAGTGCCAGACGTCTTCGCAAATCAGCATCGCGAACCTGCCGAATCGGGTGTCGTAGGCCGAAACGTCCCGTCCCCGCGAAACGAATCGCTCCTCGTCGAAAACGCCGTAGGTCGGCAGGAAGAACTTGTGATGCACGTGGACCAACCGGGCTTTGCCTGGACCGAACTCGATGTAAGCAGCGGCGTTATAAATGTTTCCGTCGCTGCGCTCGAAGAAGCCGATGACCGCGTCGACCGGGCGGTCCAGCTTCCCTGCGAGCTGCTCCTCAATATCCGATACAACTTGCGCAACCGGAACCGCGACATCGCCGACGCCGCCCTCCAAGAAGTAACCGGTTAGCGAGGCTTCGGGGAAGACGACCAGGTCGGCGCCTTCTCCGGCTGCAGTTACGATCGCCTCCGCTACCCGGGCGACGTTGCCGCGGTAATCGCCCTTTGCAGGAGCCATTTGAACCGCGGCTGCTGTGAACTTCACGCCCGAAGTTTACCGCTGAATCCCGGCGGGCCCTACCTCCGTAGTATAATCTCCGCAGGGAGTGGAATGAGCTACGCCTATGGGCAGATTCTTCAACTGGATAAAAGCAATTTTCAACCGCATGATGAACCGGCTGGAAGACCCGGACCTCATGCTGGATCAGGCACGCCGCGACATGCAGGACACCCTGCGCGATAACAAGGAGAAGGCCGTCCAGGCCATCACCCAGCGCAACAACCTGCAGGCGATGGTCGACGACCACGAGCGCAAAACGGCCCAGCTCGAGCAGCAGGCGATCATGTCGCTCAAGCAGGACAACCGCGACCTCGCCCGTCAATTCCTGCGCGAGAAGGCGAACTACGCCAACACGCTCGAGAGCCTGAGGGCTTCGTTGGGCCAGGCGAACCAGACGGTCGACGTCGTCAAAGTCGCCATCCGCCGCCAGGAAGAAGAGACGCGCAAGAAGACCGCCGAAGCGCTCGCGATGAAGGCCCAATACAAGCAGGCCCAGATCGAAACGAGCATCAACAAGGCGCTCGAAGGCTTCACGACCGAGGCCCAGTTCGGGACCTTCGAGGCCGCAGCCGAGCGGATTCGCGACG
This sequence comes from Armatimonadota bacterium, assembly GCA_013816225.1. Taxonomy (GTDB): domain Bacteria; phylum Armatimonadota; class Fimbriimonadia; order Fimbriimonadales; family ATM1; genus JACDEQ01. The sequence goes on from JACDEQ010000090.1 coordinate 6,784, forward strand.
TTAAGAGCGAAGCCGCCGCCCGCCAGGAAATGATGGCCGAGAGCCTCCAGGGAAAGGTGATGGCGATGGAAGACAAATCGTTCGACTACGCCGCTGAGGAAGACCTCAAGAAGCTGGAAGAGCGCCTCGGCATGGCCGCCCCCGCCGAAGCCCACGAGGCCGCCACGACTCCGGTCGAGGTGGCGGACGTCGACAAACAGCTCGACGAACTCGAGAACCGGATGAACCAGGGCCAGTCCTAGGCGGACGACCGGCGACTGCCGACTGCCGACTGCCGAGGGAGGGCGACGCTTTAGCAGGCAAACCGTTCAAAATGCCACAAATGTCGTCACCACGACACAGCTAGAGGCCCCGACATCTCCTCCCTTGACCAGACGGGCTAGGCGTGGGTAAACGATAGCCGCCCATTTCTCGCGCCTCTTCTTCTCATTGTAGTCCCGAACCGAAGTCATCCCGACAGCTACGACCTAGATGATGTGACGTGATGACGCGTCTTTTGTTTTCGTCGCGCGGTAGTGTTGACGAACTTGCGGGATGGACGTGTCGCCGACTTATCGGTAATTACATTGGGGTGCAAACCCATCTACTACGGGGCTATTTCCCAAACCGTCTGGTCTATCGCTGCAAACCAGTCGCGCGAGATGGCGCCGCGGTCGAACCAGCCGATTCGCGCTTTGATCGTTCTCGTGCCGGGCTGGATAAATCGTTGCGCGTTTTCGGTGAAGGTGACCTTCACGACACGGTCGACGGTGGTGGCGGCCCGCTCGTCCACCAGCTCCCAGCGGTTCTCCTGATAATTGTATAGCTCGATCCTCTGGAGCACGTTGAACATCTGCGGCACGTAGAGGATTAGCGAGTTGCGGCATTTGGCCTCGAGGCGGAAGCGGAAGTACGTCGAGGTCTCGGCAGGGGCCGTCCCTTGGACCACCAATTGTATGTTCGGGCCGGCGGGGAGCGGGGGTCGCTGCTGAATGGTCAGGTACAGGTTATCGCTTTGCAGCAGTTCAAACAGCCCGCCGCCGATCAGCTGCCCGCGAACCACGGTAAAACTCGATGGCGGGACCGTGGTTGTCTGGACGTACTTAATCGTTGCATAGTCCCACGTTTGACTACCGCTTAGGCCTGCGACGTAAACGTTACCCGCTGCGTCCACGGCG
>JACDEQ010000365.1 GCA_013816225.1 Armatimonadota bacterium
GCGGGCACCATCACCCAAGTCCCCTCCAACCGAGTCCAGAAGAACAAACCCGGCCAGCTGGTCTTCCTCGTCCCCGCCGCCGGCCCAACCTTCCTCCCCGGCACCTACTTCCTCGAAGTCCGGGCGAGGCAGAAGGATGCGCTCCAGCTTAGGTCGGGCAGGCTCGATTCGACGCTGACCGTCATTTAGCTCCCAAAGCCAACACCTCCCCGGCTCCGGGTGTCGAGGTAGCTGGGCTCCGGGTGCCGGAGGTACCTGCGCTCCGGGTGCCGGAGGCTGGGCCTTCCCAGGATAGCGAACAAGAGAAATCGGTGGGGATCGGTCCAGGTCCCTGCCTACATCGACCTAGGATCTACCGTCTTCGACATATATGTACGAACACCGCGCCGCTGCGCCTCTAACAAGGCGCGAGTTCGCAGCCCGGGCCATTACGCATGTGATTCTGGCGTTTTGCTTGCTAGGCTTGGCGCTGGGGATCGGCGTCGCCGGATACCACTTCGTCTGTGGGCTCTCGTGGATCGATTCGCTTTACAACGCATCGATGATCCTCGGCGGAATGGGGCCGGCAAACGAGCTTCAAACGGATTCCGGAAAAGCTTTCGCATCCTTCTACGCTCTATTCTCCGGCCTGTTCTTCATCGCCATCGCCGGCTTCATCATCGCGCCGTTCGCCCACCGAATGCTGCACCATTTCCACTGGGACGAGTCCCTGGAACAATCGGACGATGGCGACACTTCGCGGGCCTGACTCGGGGTCACGCGTCGCTCGGCGTCAGGGTATCTTGCCAACCATGATCGAGAGATATCGGCGCTGGCATGAGCACGAGCGCGATGCGAACCACAAGATGATCGCCATGCTCGAATCCGTGCCACAGGAGAAACGGGGAGACCCAAGATTTGCGCGAGCGGTCGACTATGCGGCCCACATCGCGGGTTGCCGCGTGAACTGGCTCGACCGGATCGAGGGCAGGGAACCGACGGTGGATTGGTTTTCGGAGAACACACCGCTCGAATCACTTGGCCCGTTATTCGAGAAGAGCGAGGCACGGTGGCAGGCTTACCTCGACCCGCTAAGCGACGACGACCTCAGCCGCGATTTCGAGTACATCGCCCGCGACGGAAGTCGCTACCGTTGGTACGTCGAGGGCCAGATCGTACAACTCGTGGGACACGCGTTCTATCACCGAGGCATGATCGCCATGATCGTGGACGACCTCGGCGGCGTGAAGGTCGATACCGACTACCTTTTCTGGGCTTTCGACCAGGACGAGCGTTACGGACGCATCGACTAATCGACTGCCGACAGACGACTGCCGGCCGCCCAGCATAGAGCTTTGAACTCGAGCGTGGAAGTGGAACGTCCTCGTGAGACGAATCGTGCTGGCTATCCCGTCAGATCAACGAGGCACATGCGCAAACATCTGTTAGACTGCCGCTATGGGATGGGAAGAGTTCGTTGGGGAGGTGCAACAGGGCGGGGCCATCGACCCCAGCGCGCAGGTGCAGGCGATGCTGCGCGAATCGTACCTGCAGACCACCGAGGATCTTCGCTTCTACGCCGAGAAGGTCCAGTATTTCAATCAGTCCAAGAAAGCTATCCGCGGGCATTTGCAGGCGTTGCGAGATTTCGACAGGAACGCGAAATCGGCAGCCACCGACCGCGGTATCGAATGGTGCCGGCCAGACAAGAAAGGCATAGCGGCGATCACTAAGATCATCGCCGAGCACTCGTTTACCGGAGCGTCGGGCGAGATGGAGAGCGCATTGGGAATCCCCACACGTTTACCCGGCCCAAAGGTCAAGAGCTTCGGCCAACTCGAAGACGAGATAAAGAAGTGGGAAGAGAAGCTCAACGCTGTCGGCGACGACGCGCAACTCGCGAACGTCGACCTGCAGAACATTTTGCAGAAGCAGCAGCAGACGCTCCAGATGATGAGCAACATATCTAAGATGATTTACGACACAACCATGTCGATCATCCGCAAGATCGGGGGATAGATGGCAAACGACCCGAGACCGGCAGGGAAGTTATGGGTCGCGTTGGCGGCAGGCTTCACGGTGGCCGCAGGGTTAGCGGCGTACTTTTCGTTCTTCCCTAAGCAGTCGGCGCAAACACCGTCACCCGCCACCAAACTCTTCGTAGGGGTCTACCTACAAAGAAGCTCAGGGCCGATGCAGACCCGGTTCCGTCTCGAAGTTCATCCCGACGGCCAGTGGGCATTGGCCAACATGCTGACCGGCTTTTGGGGAACTTGGGAGCTGAAGGACGGAAAGTACCTGCTCACGGGTGCCGTCGGTCCGAGTGGGAAGGTCGAGAAACCTACGCCGGAAGCGTTGAAGTTCGATGGTAAAGACACTGTGGAGTTTGGGGCTGAGGGTCCAAGGTGGCTATTCGACCGAATGCCTTCGGACGAGCCGTACGTGATACCGCTCGAAGGCCGAAAAGTGACGAACTCCAGAGAGTGGCTTCCTACAGCGTCGCCCTCCGGGTCTGCCGTTTGCAGCAGGATCGGCTAGCTAAAGCTGCGCCCTCCGGGTCTGCAGTCTACAGTCTTCTCCGGTCGGCAGTCGTCAGTCGGCAGTCGAGCAGGGGGGAGCCGGCCTATAAGCCGGGTTCTGTCTTTGTGCGGCGATCTATCTGGGCTTCTCGTCGCCGAGAAGCTCGTGCGGCCAACCCGAAGGGTCTGCGGGCAGCGTCGTCCCCTTCCTATTAGGCCTTGCTCCGGGCGGG
>JACDEQ010000366.1 GCA_013816225.1 Armatimonadota bacterium
CTCCATGCACGGCAGCGGCATTAATTACCGCCATCGAAATTATGACGACCGACCCGGAGCCGATGAAAAAACTGTGGGAGAATTCCAAGTGGTGGAAAAAGGAGCTGGCCGCGTTGGGCTTCGACACCATGGGCAGTGAAACGCCGATTACGCCCGTATATTGTGGTGGAGAAGAAAAGGCGGTGAAGATGGAGAGCATGCTATGGGACGAGGGTGTTTATGCACTTTCGATATGCTTCCCCACGGTCGCCAAGGGCAAAGCCCGCATTCGAACGATGCCGAGCGCGGCGCACACCCGAGACGATCTCGAACGGTCGCTGGCGGCCTTCAACAAATGCGGGGCAACCCTCGGCATCATCGGAGCCTGAAATGGCCGGGCGGCTCCGCACGTATAATCTGAACTGCACATGAGTTCCCGGGCCGGCACGCTCGGCAAGTACCAGATTATTCGCGAAATCGCCCGCAGCAACGACATCGTTTACGAGGCTTACGACCCGGCGATGAATCGGCGGGTCGCTCTTAAGGAGCTAGCCGTCCCCGGCGGAGCCACGGACAAGCAGAGGCAGGAACGTTTGGCACGATTCCGGAGGGAAGCAAAGGCAGCGGGCTCTCTCGCCCATCCGAACATCGTCACGATCTACGAGGTCGGCGAGGACCATGGTCGCGCCTATATCGCCATGGAGTATCTGGAGGGGCGCACGCTGCGTCAGCAACTCGACGTCGACGGCAGCCTCGGCCAAGACGAAGCCGTGCGGATCGTTTTGGAAGTCCTCGACGGCCTGGCCTACGCCCACGAGAAGGGGGTCGTGCACCGGGACATCAAACCCGATAATATTCAGCTTCTTCCAGATAAACGCGTAAAAATCACCGACTTCGGCATCGCCAGGCTGATGTTCGAGCCGTCCCTTACCGTGGACGGCCAGGTCTTCGGCACTCCGAGCTACATGTCGCCCGAGCAGGTCGTCGGCCGGGACGTCGACGCGCGCACGGACGTATGGGGCTGCGGCGTCCTTATGTATGAAGCTATTTCGGGCAACAAGCCGTTCTCGGGTGACAGCGTCGTCGCAATCTCGCATGCAATCATGCACCTGGAGCCGGTCGACCCTGCAAACGCGAGCTACGCCATTAATCAAGTTTTGCGCCGTAGCTTAGACAAAGCACCCGATCAGCGTTACACCAACGCAAAGGTGATGGCTCAAGCGTTACGAGACGCCATGGAGTCTTTGCAAGACGCAACTCCGGCGAGCCAGCCTTCGACCTTCGCGCCCGCCCTTACCGCCTACCCTTACTCCAGCGCCTCGCCACCACCCGCCTACGGCCAACCTTACGGCCGAGCGTTCGGTGGTCAAAATCAGCCACCGATCCCGATTCCGTTTCCGCCGGGTTGGACGGCCCCGCCGCCTAGCAGACCGCTACTCTCGCCCGCCACGTGGCAGTTCATACGCAGGACAATGGGCGTGATCATCATCGGAGGGAGCCTCGTGGCGCTCGGGTTCTTCGGTATGGCGGAGTTGAGCAAGGCGTCGGAATCCAAAGCGAAGATTCGGAACGACCTGGCGCAGACCCAGCAAGTCTTGGACGACGCCGCAGTCTTGCGGAATCAGTCGATTTCGACAGTCGATCTCGGTGCAAGAGTCATGGGCCTTCAGGAGGCTCTGAGGGGCTTCGAGAGGGCGATAGAACTTGCTCCGACACCGCAAGCCCGAACGCTGGCCCTGCAAGAAGCGGCGCGCACCGCGCTTATGTTGGCCCGCGAGTTCCTTGCCGGAGGATGGCTTAGGGAGGCCGACATCAGCGCCCAAGAAGCGATCCGCTATGCGGATGGAGCCGGTGACACCGGGATGGCCTCCAACGCACGCGCGCTTCAAGACGAGATTCGCTTTACGATCCGTTAGGGGACTTGGGCTTCCTGAGCCGTTCGCCCAGGCGCTCGGAGAACTGCGCCAGCACTGCGCTCAGCGTGTTCGGCGAAATCGTGTCGCCGGGCCCTTCGAAAATCGGCGAGCCGAAAGGCAAATAACCGCCGGTGGCAAGCCTCGTCATAGCTACCTGCGAACCGTCGACGGTTCGCCCCTTGAGCCTCGGAACGTTGATCCGCTTAGGTGCCGCGGGGCTGGCGAATCTTGGCTCGAATATGCCTCGGAGCCTGTCCAGAGCGACCGCGATTTCGTATCTCGTGGCTGGGCTCGCCGCGAGAAAGGCGCGCTTGCCCTCGGGCCAAAGCTTCATGCCGACGGCCTCTGGGAGCGCAAATCGAAAAGGAGCCGGAACCGTGCTGTATCCGTGGACCGCGGGTTTGCCAACGGCGAGCGACTGCGCAAAACCTGGCGTAGACCCTTTGCAAACTTTGTGATCGCCACGACGAACTCGCCCTCGGTGACGTGCGCATCGGGCTTCTGCGCGCCACGGTGGCGGCGAGGCAAAAGGCTGCGCAAGCCATGCTACTTCGTATTCTCAAGCGCCCTCCCCGTGCCGATGGCCACGCAATGCATGGGATTGTCGGCGACCCGCGCAGGAATATCCGTGGCCATCGAGAACCGCCGATCCAAACCTTTCAAGAGACCCCCTCCGCCTGTGATCACGATGCCGCGTCCGATGATGTCGCTGCTCAACTCGGGCGGCGTGTCTTCGAGGACTGAGCAGAGCTTCTCGCAATTCGTTCGCAGCGGCTCGCTCAACGCCTCTCGAATCTCCTCGCTCGTCACTTCTACTGTCCTGGGCAAGCC
>JACDEQ010000091.1:0-1896 GCA_013816225.1 Armatimonadota bacterium
AAACAGGGTCGCCAGGGGCGACGCGGCGGCTCCTATCGGGCCGAACTTCTGGAGGAGATTCTCGGCGCGGTACTTCGGGTAGCCACCGAGAATCTCGTCGCTGCCCTCGCCGCTCAGAACGACCGTAACCTCCCTTCGCGCCAGCTCCGCGAGCTTGTAAATCGCCAAATCGGACGGCTCGCTGATGGGGGTTTCGCGCGCCATGAGTACCTTGCCGACGACCGAGAGCATATCGTCTGATGTAGCGACGATCTCGAAATGCTCGGTACCCAAGTGGTCGGACACCAGGCGAGCCATCGGCGTTTCGCTGAAGCCTGTGTCGAAGCCGACGGAGAAAGTTTTGAGCCTCCCCGTTGTGACCTTACGAATCAGAGCGCATATCATCGACGAATCGAGGCCTCCCGAAAGGAAGGCTCCCACCGGAACGTCCGCAACCATCCTCGTGGCGACGGCTCGGGTCAACTCCTCCTGGAAGGCCGCGCACATCTCCACCTCGGTTAGATGAGCAAGACGGCACGGTTCCGGATAGCTCCAAAACGACTCAGGCTCGGTCATGGAACCGTCCGGCCGCACCCCGATCCAGGTTCCCGTCGGGACGCACTCGATGTCTTTGAATAGGGTCTCGTCGCCCGGCAGGTAACGGTGAGTGACCCATGTCGCGATTTGCGAGGTGTCGATGTCTCGCGGCACCGCAGGGTGCGTTAGTAGCGCTTTGATCTCGGAGGCAAAAGCGAAGCCACCGACCCATCGATAGAAGTACAGCGGCTTTTTGCCGCACCTGTCGCGGGCGAGGAACAGCCGCTGCTCGCGCGCATCCCAGAGTGCGAGCGCGAACATCCCGGCCAGGCGCTTTGTGCAATCAGGCCCCCACTGCTGCCACGCGTGCAGAATAGTTTCCGTGTCGCTCGTGGTGTTGTAGTTTCCGCCAAGCTCGCGGCGAACGTCGAGGTGGTTGTAGATCTCGCCGTTGAAGATGATAGTGTAACGGCCGTCAGGCGTAGACATCGGCTGATGGCCACAAGCAAGGTCGAGGATCGAAAGACGCCGGAATCCGAGAGCAACCGGACCGTCGATGAACGCGCCAGAGTCGTCGGGGCCACGATGGGCGATTGTGTCCGTCATGCGCGTCAGCAGCTCAGGGTCCGGCTGGTCGCCATCACGTAACAGAAAGCCTGCAATCCCGCACATCTTTAGGGCAGCCTCCGCAAGGACGTCGTCACGCTCCAATTCTGGCCCCTCGCCTTCGCCCGAAGCTGATGAATCGGGGACTTTTGGCCGAATTGGCGTGAATAGAAGCCTGCTGGCGCCAGCTCGTCCCCGTAGAAGGTCGCAATCGTGTAGGGCAAGCTGCTTTCTATTTCCATCGAGAATCGTTTGCCGGACGGAGTGGTGAGTGTGATTCGATTGCCGATCGCTACGCCGAGGCCGACGTATTGGCCGAAATTCCAGATTAGCTCGTAGCCGTGCGGCTTGCCAAGGCCCGACAGGGTGTCCGCAACCTGCAAGAGTCTATCAGAGGATGGAAGTGTAACACGCCGAAGGTGAGTGACGGGGTCTGCGAGCCGCCTGTACCCGTCATGCGCTCCTTCAAACTCGCGCTCGGCAATCTGGTGCAGCCTGCCGGTGGCTTGCGTCGACCAGAGGAAAGGCCCGCCGTACTCCGCCTGATCTGTCTGGTCGACTCTCACGGTGTTGTGGGCGGCCGTACCCTTGAAGTATCGCCGCCAGAAGTCGTCCTCGTGGTAGCAGAAGGTGCCTGAATCCGTGAGAAGTTCTTCTTCGCCGTCAATTAGGATGATCGAGAGCTGGTCGCAGTGTGCATGTGCGGCAATCGAGGGGTAGCCGAAGGGCCCGGCACGAAAGCAACCCCGAAGATCGCCCTCCCGAAAAATCACA
>JACDEQ010000091.1:1906-7879 GCA_013816225.1 Armatimonadota bacterium
TCGATCGCCAATTTCGAACCATATGCCTGGCGAGCGGCTCATCGCGCCCACGAAGCCGGACATTTTCTCGATGACTTCGTCGAGAGCGTCCTCCATGCCGAGGCCGAGTTTTTGCGCATAACCTCGTCCCTTCTCGAAAAAGCCCAAGACATAGGCATGGTAGTAGTTCGCTTGCTCACGGTCGACGCCGTCAGGAGTCACCTGTCGTTCGGCTTCCATGATGAGGTTGTGCCATGCATTGGCGGGCCAAGGCTCCGCGGTTTTTCGATCCAGTAAGCATGCGGCTGCAAGCACCCCGACGAGTTCGCCGACGAGGTGGTTATTCGCAGACGAGAAGAGCGATGGAAATTGTAGGATGTGCTCGATCTGTTCCTGTGCCGACCGCCGGATGGTGGAAAGATAGGGCGCGATTTCGATTTTCGACGAGTAAGGCTCCATGGCCGCCTGCCAAGCGATCATTCGGAACGCGTGTTCGAGGCTGCTGGCCCAATTGATGCCGAGAGGACGGGGGTTTTCGGCGATCCAATGGAGAATGATGCCCACCGTGGCGAGCATCGCGTCGTTCGACGGGTTCCTGTTCCAATCGATGAGGAAGTTGTGGCGGTTCAGCTCCCAGATGTTCTTCGCATTTCCGTACTTTTCGGCGTCGCGATAATCGATCGTCGGCCAAGGATCGAGGGGGGCTCGAATTTGGGACTTCGGATCCAGGTGCCAATCGGGGAGTTCGGCGGGGTAGTCGAACGATTCGTCGAAAAACGCTACGCGGTAGCTTTTTGTCGGCCTTTCCATGGAATCGAAGGCAAGCTTAGCTTCTTCGACAAGGGTCGACCTGGGCCGCCGACAGTCTTTTCGTGCTCTGAGAGATTGGTTTGACCGAAAAAGGAGTTCCGGAACGCTCATGGCGCGAAGGCGTTTCAGTTTCCATGCAAGCGACATATATATTTGGCGGTTCCGGGGTAGCGCCGACGCTACGATGATGCTACATTTTAGCCCTGCTTGCTCCAACGATTTCACAGGTTCGTCAGGTTCCATGATGCTTGCGGTATCGTCAGTTCCCTATGCCACTCGAGCCCGACGAAGAAGGATTGAAGCAAGGATTCGAGTCCGATGGCTCCGAGCATACTGTAAGTCCAAGAACCCGCATTCTGATGATTGGACCCGCCCTCGACGTTAAGGGGGGCGTATCAAGCGTCGAAATAGCGATCATCGAGAACCTCTCGTCGGAATTCGAGGTCGATTTCTTGCCTTCGTACACTGACACAAGCCGACTGCGCGCGGGGCTCATCCTTCTCAAGGCTATGGCGGCTATTCCCTTTCGAGCCAGGAGGGCGGCCATCGTCCATATCCACTTCAGCAAAGGGGGCAGCACGCTGCGGAAGGCCATTCTCGCGAAGCTCGTGCTGCTCTCGCGCCGGCCCTTGGTACTCCACTCGCATGCTTCCTCGTATGATTTCTACCACAGCCTCCGCGGCATCGCGAAAGCTTGGGTTTCGTCATTCTTGGGGAGTGCGACCCGGTTCATTGCCCTTTCCGAAAGCTGGGCGGAGAAATACGCAGCGCTCGGCGTACCGAAGGGCCGGATCGTGGTCATGCCCAACCCTGTCGTGATGCCGAAGGATGTTGAGCAGCGGCAGGGCCGCGACACGGTCACCTTCGTTTTCCTCGGTGAGATGGGAACCAGAAAGGGCGCATTCGACCTTGCGGAAGCCTTCCTGCGCGTTTCGAGCGAGCGGCCGCAAGCGCGCCTCGTGATGGCGGGCAACGGCGATGTCGAAAAGGTGCGCCAGATGGTCGCAAAGAATGATGCGGCAACGATCTATGGCTGGATCGACGCCGTAGAGCGGGACCGGCTCCTTCGCGCAGCGGACGTGTTCGTCTTGCCCTCGTTCGACGAGGGCCTCCCGATGTCTATGCTCGAGGCATTGGGACACGGATTGCCGCCGATCGTTACCCCGGTGGGTGGCATCCCCGAGGTGATCGTGGACGGGCGGAACGGCCTCATGGTAACACCGGGGAAAGTGGATGAGATCGCGGCGGCGATGATTCGTCTGATCGACCATCCCGACGATCGCGAGGCCATCGCGACGGCGGCGCGCGCGACGGGCGAGCAGTACGACGTTAGCCGCTACATTCTGAGAATGCAGGAACTCTACCGGGGGCTATTCGAGGAGTAGGTCCGCCAGCGCGTCGAGGGCCACCTTCGCCTCTGTGCTTTCGCGTAGGTTCTTCATAGTGGCTTGCCCATTTGTCAGTTCTTCGTCGCCTATCACGATGGCAAATGGAGCACCCGATTTGTCGGCTTGGCGAAACTGGCTTTTCGCAGATCGGTAGTCGGGATCGGATTCAACCCTAACTCCTTTGTCGCGTAGGTCGCTAAGTATTCTGGCGAACTCGTTTCGGTTCTCGGTTACGCAGACCGCGAAGGCATTGAGCGAAGCAGGCTGTTCCGCCCTTTCATTTTCAAGCGCCACGAGGGCGCGCTCGATACCCATCCCGACACCGACAGCCGGCGTGTCAGGTCCGCCGCATTCCATTACCAGTCCGTCGTATCGCCCGCCGCCGCACAGCTGGCTCTGCGCGCCCAGCGCTTCGGATTGAACCTCGAACACCGTCTTCGTGTAGTAATCCAGGCCTCTCACCAAGCGCGGTTCGATTTCATAGGCGACCCCGAGGGTTTGGAGGCGTTCGAGAAGCGTCTCGAAATGCGTCTTGGACTCCTGCTCCAAGAAGTCGCCGATCACCGGCGCGTCGAGCATTGCTTGTTGAAGGGCCGGGTCTTTGGAATCCAATATGCGCAAAGGGTTGCGTTCGCTCCGCTCGCGAAACTCGGTAGGCATGTCGACCAACGCGGGGCGGGCGAACTCCAGGAGCGCGTCGCGAAACCGCGCTCTACACTCAGACTCGCCGAGGCTGTTGAGATTCACAGTGATGGACCGCATGCCCAACTCTTTGTAGAACCGGGCGGTCAACTCGATCACCTCAGCGTCCGCATCGGCAGAGTCCGAGCCGATGAACTCCACGCCAGTCTGGTGCGACTCGCGAAGACGGCCCTTCTGAGGCCTGTCGTATCGGAAGGCCGGGGTGATGTAGAACAGTTTGGTGATTTGGCCTGGCCCTCCGAGGGAGTGCTCGAGGTAGGCGCGAATCGCCGGCGCCGTCCCTTCGGGTTTGAGCGAGACGCTGCGGCCACCGCGATCGGTAAACGTATACATTTCCTTCGATACTACGTCGGTGCCTTCGCCCAGCCGGACGAAGAGGTTGGTGTCCTCGAAAGTTGGAGTGCGTATCTCGCGATAGTTGTATAGGGCACACACGCGGCGAAACGCGGCCTCCAGCCAAACCCATCGTTCAGACTGGCCGGGGAGTATGTCTTCCGTTCCGCGTGGCGCTTGAAATCGCATTGGGTGTCATTTTGGCTAATTTCGGTGTCGGCTCCGCCCGATGGTGCAAAATTGCCTGCGTGCGGATCTGGGCTGTCGTCAATCAAAAAGGGGGCGTGGGGAAGACCACGACGGCGGTGAACCTAGCCGCGCTCCTCGCCCAGCGAGGCAAAAAGACGCTTCTTGTCGACGCCGACCCGCAGGGGAATGCGACGACGGGTGTGGGGATCGAAAAGCCGGGTTTGAAAGCGACGCTCTTCGAGGTACTCACGGAAGACGTTTGCGCCTCGAACGTGATCATCGAGACAAGCACGCCGAACCTCCATTGCTTGCCGTCGACTTTGGACCTCGCGGGCGCTGAGCCTGCACTGCTTAGCCGCGTAGGCAGAGAAACACTGTTGAAAGACGCGTTGGCTGAAGTACATGACCGCTACGATTGGGTGTTGATCGACTCGCCGCCAGCCCTGGGCATCCTCACCATCAACGCGCTCGCCGCATCGGAAGGTGCGCTGGTGCCGCTCCAGTGCGAGTTTTATGCTCTGGAAGGTTTGAGTCAGCTCGTGAGAACGCTGCAGTTGGTCCAGAAGCGAATCCGCCCGGATTTGAAGGTCGCGAAGGTTCTTTTGACGATGTACGACGGGCGCAACCGTCTTAGCTTGCAGGTGGAAGAAGAAGTGCGCGATTATTTCGGAGACCTCGTCGCCAAGACGATGATCCCCCGGAACGTAAAGCTGAGCGAAGCGCCCAGTTTCGGCGTACCCGCGGTGTTCCAGTACCCGACGAGCAAGGGCGCGGAGGCATACGCGAGTTTCGCGGACGAGGTGCTTGCCGATGCGTAGGGTCTTGGGTAAAGGCCTGTCTCAGCTGATGGCGGAGCAGCAAGAGGAGGTCTCCATTCAGCAGCTTCCGATCGACAGGCTTGTGCCGAATGAGCGCCAGCCGCGAAAGGACTTCGCCGAAGAGCCGTTGCAGGAGCTCGCCGATTCCATCGAGCGTGTAGGAATCATGCAGCCGATCGTGGTGCGGCCATTGGACCACGGCCGGTACGAGATCATCGCGGGAGAAAGGCGCTGGCGCGCTGCTTCGCTTGCCGGTTTGGACGAGGTGCCGGTTGTCATACGCAACGCCAACTCCTCCGAAGCGCTGCAGTTAGCGTTGATCGAAAACATCCAGCGCGAGGACATTTCCGCCTTGGAATGCGCCCTCGCTTACCAGTCGTTGATCGACGAGCACGGGCTCACACAGGAAGACCTGGCCAAGCGGGTCGGAAAATCGCGGCCATCGGTTGCCAACGCTATTCGGCTTTTACGCCTGCCGCTCGAAATTCGCGAAGCGCTAGCATCCGGCGCGATAAGCGAGGGGCACGCCAAGGCCCTGCTCCAGTTCGACACCGAGTCAGAACAGCTCATCGTGCACCGGCAAATTCGAGAGCGGGGACTGAGCGTGCGCGACGTGGAGAGCCTCGCCAAAGGCCGCAGAGTAACGGTAAAGACCCACCCGCGGCGGGAGTCGGTCGAGAGCCCGCTCGACCGCGCCGTCAGCGAGTATTTTGGAAGTCCTTCAAAAGTGAAGCAAAATGGCCACGGAGGAAAAATCGAAATCGAATTTTACGATGAAGATGATTTAGCTCGAATTTTGGATATTCTGGATATCCGGATTTAGAGCATTTTCTCGCTAACGACGCCTACGTACCAGTGCTCGTCGCCTTCTCTCTCAGGCTGCTCATGCCAGTCGTAGCAGTAGCCGCTCACGAGCGTTTCGTCGAGAAGCCGTTTGATCAGCTTATATTTCGGGATGCAGACTTCTTTGAGGATCGGATACATTTCGGAAGGCATCGGGTCGAGAAGCGTTTGGTAGTCATCGGTAACATCGACAAGCGTGATCCGAGCCAGGTTGTATTTCCAAAGTTCGCCGTCCAAATTGGCCAAAAGCGCACCTCCATATCCGCTGTCTTCTGAAGGGACGCCGCAGGCCCAGCAAAGGCCGCGAAAATCCAGGGCGTCGACATGCCAAAATTGGGGTGTGAGCCGCTACAGAGTCTTCGTAACCCTTAAACCCGCGCTGCTCGATTCAGCCGGGCGCGCTGTTAATGACGCCTTGCACTCTATGGGATTCGAAGACGTGGAGGATGTCCGAGTCGGCAAACTCATCGAGATCTCGATGAAGGACGGCAACGCGGCCCAAATCGAGGAGATGTGCAAAAAGCTGCTCGCAAACCCCGTCGTGGAGAACTACCACATCGAGGCGGCGAATTGAGGATCGCCGTCCTCCAGTCCCCCGGCAGCAATTGCGACCAGGATGCCTACCACGCCCTGAAGGATCACCTCGGTTTCGACGCGAAGTACGTTTGGCATCGGGAGACGTCGCTGGAGGGCTTCGAGGGAGTGGTTATTCCGGGTGGCTTTACCTACGGCGATTATTTGCGCGGCGGCGCGATCGCGGCTCTATCGCCCGTAATCGAGGAGGTGAAACGGTTTGCCATGGAAGGAAGGCCGGTCATCGGCATCTGTAACGGCTTTCAGATTCTCCAGGAGTGCGGGCTGTTGCCCGGTGCGATGCTGCGCAATCGCGATGTGCAGTTTCACTGCGAGCA
>JACDEQ010000092.1 GCA_013816225.1 Armatimonadota bacterium
GACCCACTGCTCGTTGCCCGCGGAATCGTACTTGATGGTCAAGTAGTCAAGGTTGTTAGTAAAGGTTGCGATCGTTCCCGTCACATAGACGTTGCCCGAGGTATCTACCGCCAACGCTGCGGCATCTTCGCCCAAGGCGTTCCCCTGACCCCAACGTGCCACCCACTGCTCGTTGCCCGCAGAATCGTACTTGATCGTGGCGTAGTCCGCATTGCCGTCTGAGCCATAGGAATAGCCCGTCACGTAGACATTGCCCAAAATGTCTACCGCCAATGCAGACGCGCTATCGACCCAATTGAAGGGCCCATTGTACCTTGCGACCCATTGCTCGTTGCCCGCCGAATCATACTTGATGGTAGCGTAGTCAAAATGGCTGCCTGAGCCGGCGGACCTGCCCGTCACGTAAACGTTGCCCGAGGCATCCACCTCCAAGTCGCTGGCGTAATCGAAGCCGTTTCCCGATCCGTTGTAGCGTGCGACCCACTGCTCCTTGCCCCCGGAATCGTACTTGATAGTGGCGTAGTCAAAGCTGCTGCCCGAGCCTCTGGAGAAACCCGTCGCGTATACATTGCCCGAGTCATCTGACGCGACGTCACGGGCCTCTTCATAGCCGTTGCCTGGCCCGTTGTATCGAGCCACCCACTCCTGCGCTTGGGCTGAGGCGGGCACCTGTAGCGCGCCAAAAACGCCTACGAGTGCGTAAACCAAAATGTAGCGATTGGAATTCATCATAGTTCCTCTTTCTTCTCCAACTGAGAGCTATCTCGTTGTAGCAAGTAGCCCGCGTGCGGCATGAGGCATAAACTCAGCGGCCCGTTCCGAACGCCCTCGTCCCTACAAGCTACGACTGTCACACCATTTCTACGCCTCTCTCTCTCGATCCTCTCGCGTTTTTCACAACGGGCTCGTATGCAGGACAAGCTCGCCTAAGGGTTCGCGAGACCGGGAGCGGTTTCGTGGAACGTAAGAAGGCCGCGATTGAAAGTTGTAACACCCATATCCGGCCGAGCCAAGACAGCACCTCACACTGGCCGCCCAGCCGTCATCGGAGCGTCCTTTGATGCGTAGGAACGTCGAGGTGAAATGAAATGCCCCAGAAAAGTTGGAGCAAGAAAGACGAGAAAATGTACGAGCACATCAAGGACAGCGAGCGCGACCGTGGCAGGCCGGCATCACGTGCGGGAGAAGTCGCAGCCAGGACGGTTAACAAGCATCGGCGCATCGAGGGCCGAACCAAGAGCAAGCGAACCTCCGGCACGGGAAATCCTAACAAGCCGCTGGGCGAACGGACTCGCGACGAGCTTTACAACCTTGCCCAAGAACACGGGCTCAAGGGCCGCAGCAGGATGAGCAAGTCAGAGCTTGTTTCTGCTCTCGGCGGTTAGTCTATCGGCGACACCTTCGACTAACCGCGAAGGCAAGCCCGGCGGCAACTACGGCAAGGGCGGCGGGCTCAGACAACTACTCCGTGTATTTGGAACGATAGGTCAGGAACCCGCTGGTCTCCCAGATGTCGCCGACCGGTACTTGTGCAGCGAAGTTGTTGCTGACAGAAGGCACGGCTGCCTGCCAATAGAAGCCGCCGCCATCGGGATCGAAGTTATCCGATCCCACTGAAAACCAATAGTTCCCCGGTGCGACTACGAGGGATGAGTCCATCGTAAAGTCGAACTCCCAGATCGGGATTCCGAACGGATCGGTGCCGACCTCCACCGGGTTCACATCCTCGGTGAGGGCCGTGACCGACACAAGTTCTGAGCCGGACAAGCCGCCGCTATCCGCGAACACGGCCATCGTGAAGGATTCCATGTTCCTCAGGTCGTTGAAGAACGCGCCCTCGGACCGGCCCCACCACTTGAACCGCTGGATGTCCGCGGGCGAGCACATCGTGAAAACCTCCGCAAGGCGCTGATTGTTAAACTGATCGGACACCGAATCGGACGCGAAGGCCAACTCCGGATCGAAGGGGCTTAGGTCGTAAAGCAAGTCGGCGCTCGCGCCCGACGTGATGACGATGGCGACGACGGCAATGCTAAGTTTTGTCATTAACTCTCTCCTCTAATTCCTCTTACGGCAAAGATACTGATCAGAGGCGCGAGGATAGTCTACTGATACAATGAGAGCGTGGGTAAATCGAAGCGGGACGAATTGATTGGCTTCGCGCTGGGCTTTCCCGAGGCTCACCTGGACCATCCGTGGGGCGAGGACGTGGCCAAGGTCGGCTAGAAAATCTTCGCCTTCTTCAGCGCTTCCGAAGAATATGGAATGACCGTGAAGCTGCCTTCATCCAACGAATTCGCCATCGCTCTGGCCGACGTTCAGCCTGCGGGGTACGGGATGGGCAAGAACGGCTGGGTTACGATCTTGAAGCCGGCGGTCGACGAAATTCCGATCGAGATGCTGCAAGATTGGATTACCGAGAGCTACCGGGCAGTGGCGCCGAAGCGGTTATCCGCCTTGCTGGTTGGAGCAGCGAAGTGAAACCGTCGCGTGGCTTGGGAAAGGCGGTGCTTTTCCTTGCGGGCCTGACTCTCCTCCTGCTTTACCCGATTGTGTTCTACTACGGATGGGCGGTAGGCACCGAACAAGTTGCCAACCGAGATTCGGAAAAAGTGGCTGTTGCGGTCTACTCCGGGGCACGCTCGGGGGACTTGGACGGGCTAGTCGAAGGCGGGCTGATGGATGGCCGACTTCGAGAGGAGCTCAAGAAGCTCGATGATCAGTTCGGACGGGTGTCGACCTTTTCCATTACCGGCTCGCGAGCAATTTGCGGGGGAAAGCGCTGGGTTAACGTGAGGGCGACTCGCTCCGGCAACGAGTATGACGAAACGCTATTCGGAATCGGGATGCGCTTCTCCATCGTCGACTCCGCCCAGACTAGGCATTAAGCTTTGCCGCGGCCGGTGACATCGCGCATCGCGAAGTGATTCCAACCGCTAAGAACCAGGCGCTCGTTCGGGTGGCTGTTTCCCTCTTCGACCCGGTCGTCACCGGCGTACATCTGCACGAGAACGGTCTTGCGTGTCTCACTCGACCGGTTGGGCATCGAACCGTGGAGCGTGAAATAGTGGAAGAAGAGCACGTCGCCGGGTTCGGCCTCGAGCGGCATCGCGCCCTCGATCGGGTGGTTATCCAGCATCTCCGAAGGCATTTGGCCGGATGAGCCTTTTACTCGGCCCAGCTTATGGCTTCCCGGATAGACCCGAAGGCACCCCATCTCGTCCGTCGCCGGGCTCACATGAATGATCGCCGCGAGCATCGTGTCCTTCTCGGTGGGGAAATAGGTCCAATCCTGGTGCATCGGAAACGGCGCGCCCTGCTCCGCCGGCTTTTGAAAGAGCTTCGAATGGTGGAGGATAACGTCCTTGCCGAGAATCGCCGTCGCGACTTCGAGGAACTTCGTGTGGGTGAACGCTCTTAGCCACTTGGCGGAGTATTGCTGAACGTTGTGTGTGTGCAAAACCACCGCGTCGGCCTTAGCGATGCGCTCCATCTGTGGCCCAGACCACGCGGCGTTGTTCTCTTCCCCACTCGCAAGAATCTGGCCCACAATCCGGTCGAAGTCGACCTCCATTTCCCCAATTCCGTCCGCTGAGAAGACTCCGCGCGCCACGTAGTAGCCAAATTCGGCGAATTGTCTTCCGATCTCTGTGTCTACGATTCGCGGGACGAAGACGCCAGCGGTTTGCACGGCTCAGATTCTACATGACTGGGCAGGTTTACAGGAAACGTCATCGAAGAATCCTCGCCCAAGCGGTTTGCGGTCGTATAGAATGTTATCGGACTTGGCAATCGTGGCAAGCCGGAGGAGATTGCAGTGCACATCAGTGGTTACGTTCGATCCTTTCTTGCCTGCACGGCCCTGACCCTATCGGTCATTCCGGTCGCAGCCCAACTGACCGACGTCGGTACGCTGGGCGGGCCCGCGAGCACCGCGCGGGGCGTCAACGATTCCGGCCATGTCGTGGGGACGGCGGATACCGGGCCAGATACTCACCGCGCCTTCCTCTACATCGCGGGAACGATGACGGACATCGGCGCCCTCGGCGGAGTCAACAGCGAGGCGCGCGCCATCAACGCCAGTGGGCAGATCGCAGGGAGGGCGAGCACGGCCGGTGGCTACTCGCACGGCTTTCTCTATACGAACGGCAAGTTCGAGGAAATCGGCGACTTCGGCGGCCCATCGAGTGGCGCCGTGGACCTAAACGACGCCGGCCAGGTCACAGGATACGCACATATCGATGACGAGGAGGGTTCTCATCGAGTGTTCCTATACGAGAACGGACAAATGTTCAACTTGGGAACGCTCGGGGGCAATCATAGCGATGCGTACGATATCAACAACGCCGGCCAAATCGTCGGACCAGCAAGGACGCCGAACAAATTCTCGCACGCCTACTTGTACACCGGGAGGATTATGAAGGATCTCGGGACGTTGGGTGGCGACTCGAGCGTGGCGTACGCCGTCAACGAATCAGGCCAAGTGGTCGGCTTTGCTCATGACTCGGATGGGTTCTCCGTCGCGTTCCTCTACACCGATGGAGTCATGATGAACTTAGGCGCATTGGGAGGCTCCTTCAGCGACGCCTACGCGATCAACGGCGCGGGCCAGGTCGTCGGAAGCGCTCAAACGGGGTTTGGAACCTATCACGCTTTCCTCTATGAAGACGGAGTGATGGCCGACCTAGGGACTTTCGGCGGCAGCGACAGCGAGGCCAGGGTCATCGCGCCGGACGGCACCGTCTACGGCTGGGCGCAGGTTCCCGGCGGGAGCCACCATCTCTTTCGCTATGAAGGCGGGCAAATGAGGGATCTCGGCGGCTTAGGAGGGGCCGAGCTATTCGTGGAGGCGATCAGCCCGAACGGGCGCTACGTGGTCGGCCGTGGGATGACAGCGGGCGGGGTTTTCCACGGATATCTGTACGATGCGTTTTCCATCGCTCCGGAAACATTGACCATGTACCGTGGCACGATCGTCTCCGGCAGCCTCCCTTCGCTGCATAACAGCGACAATCTCAGGCTCGTAGTAAAACCGGGCTTCGTCTTCTCCACATTCGAGCCTCCGATCCAGGTCATTGTCAACGCTACGTCGCCGTCCGCCTCTCCGGCAAGCCTGAGCTTCTCGGTCGAGTCGCACGCGAGCATCGCGAACGCCCAACAGAAGGTCTCCCTCTACAATTTCGTCACCCAGTCCTTCGAGGTATTGGATACGCGAATGGCGACGACTAGCGACAGCACCGTCCAGATTAATGTGACTAGCAATACGTCTCGGTTTGTGCAACCCGGCTCGCTCCTAATTACGGCTCGGGTCAGTTACAAAGCGCTCGGACCCCTGTTCGGTTATCCTTGGCACGCCCGAATCGACCAGACGAAATGGATCATCCCTGGATAAGTGGCCCTCACCCAGTTCGCTTTGCTCACAGCCTCTCCCAGAAGAGAGGAAATTGCGCCTTAGCCCTTGCCGCCGTGGGCCTTGGTGATAATCTCCTGCGCCACGTTCTGCGGGACCTCTTCGTAGTGCGAAGGGGTCACGTTCGGGACGGCGCGGCCTTGGCTCATCGAGCGCAACGACGTAACGTAGCCGAACATCTCCGATAGCGGAACGAGCGCTTTGATGATCTGGACTCCGCCCATCGCAGGCTCGGTGCCCTCGATGCGCCCTCGGCGAGAGTTAATGTCGCCGATTACGTCGCCAAGGTATTGCTCGGGCGTCGTAACCTCCACGTGCATAACGGGCTCTTTCAGCGCCGGGTTAGCCTTCTTCATGCACTCCTTGAAGCCGCTAATCGCGGCCTGCTTGAACGCGTTCTCGTTCGAGTCGACCTCGTGGTAGCTGCCGTCCGTTAACCGGACAAGAACATCGACCACCGGATACCCGGCCACGATGCCCGTCTCCAAAGCTTCCCGGATTCCCTTCTCGACAGCAGGAACGTACTCCTTCGGAATCGATCCACCGGTAAGCTTGTTCTCGAACTGGAAGCCCGTACCCGGTGGCAACGGCTCCGCTTCGAGTACGACATGGCCGTACTGGCCCGAACCGCCAGTCTGCTTGATATACCTCCCCTCGGCCTTCGAGCGCGTGCGGATCGTCTCTTTGTACGCTACCATCGGCCGGCCTTGGTTGGCGTTCACACCGAACTCGCGGCCTAACCGGTCCACGATGATTTCGAGGTGGAGCTCGCCCATCCCGCTGATGATCGTCTGGCCGGTCTCCTGGTCGGTAAACACTCGGAACGTAGGGTCTTCTTGCGCCAGGCGGAAGAGGCTGTTGCCGAGCTTTTCCTGATCGGTCCGTGACTTTGGCTCGATCGCGATCGAGATGACCGGCTCGGGGAACTTGATGGCTTCCAGCACGATCGGGTTGTTCTGCGCGCAGACCGTGTGGCCAGTCGTCACGTCGTTGAGTCCAATTACGCCGACGATGTCGCCGGCGTACGCCTCGTCGAGGTCCTCGCGGCTGTTCGCATGCATCTGAAGGATGCGGCCGACGCGCTCCTTGCGATTCACGAAGTCGTTGGTCTGGGGGTCGCGATAGCAAACGCTGTAGGAGCTGCCCTTCTTCAGCGTGCCGCTGTAAATCCTGATGAACGTCAGCCGGCCCACATAAGGGTCGCTCATGATCTTGAACGCGAGCGAGCAGAACGCCGCCTTGTCGTCGGGCTCGCGAGATTGCTCTTCATCCTTATCGGGGTTGTAGCCGTTTACGGCGCCCACGTCTTCGGGGCTGGGCAGGTAATAGACCACCGAGTCGACAAGCGCCTGGACGCCCTTGTTCTTAAAAGAAGACCCGCAGATAATAGGAACGACCTTGTTGGCAAGGGTGCCGGCGCGCAGCGCGGCGCGGATCTCGTCTTCGCTAATTTCTTCGCCTTCCAGGAAGCGCTCCATGATCGAATCGTCCACGTCGGCGCAGGCCTCGATGACCTTCTCGCGAGCCTCGGCCACCTCGGCCATCATGTTCGCTGGGATGTCGGTTTCGTTGACGATTTTGCCCATGTCGTCTTCGTAGACAATCGCCTTCATGCTGACCAGGTCGACATAGCCTACAAAATCGCTCTCCGCGCCGATTGGGAGTTGGATCGGCACGCCGTTCGCGCCCAGGCGCTGCTGAATCTTTTCGGCGACGCTCTTGAAATCCGCACCGAGCCGGTCCATCTTATTGATGTAGACGATTCTCGGCACGCCGTACTTGTTCGCTTGACGCCATACGGTTTCCGACTGAGGTTGGACTCCACCCACCGCGCAGAAAACGGCCACCACGCCGTCGAGAACGCGCAGCGACCGCTCGACCTCGACCGTGAAGTCGACGTGGCCGGGGGTGTCGATGATGTTGATGCGGTGGTCCTTCCAGTAGCAGGTGGTGGCAGCAGACGTGATGGTGATTCCGCGCTCCTGCTCCTGCTCCATCCAGTCCATGGTGGCCGCGCCCTCGTGAACCTCGCCGACACGGTGAATCTTGCCTGAGTAGAACAGGATCCTCTCGGTTGTTGTCGTCTTGCCCGCGTCGATGTGGGCGGCAATACCGATATTTCGTGTTTTGTCCAGCGAGTGCGCTCTAGGCATAAATTTGGTTCTCTATCAGGCAAAAACCCCAACACAAACGGAAGGGGTTCGACTTATCGCCTCGACGCACGAGGCGACGGCTCGTTTAGCGAATGTGCAGCTTGCGCGCCGTTCGCCCTCCTTCCTGGTTGTGTTCAATCAGTGCCAACGTGTTTATCTTAGCTTATGGACGGTTATATGGTCAAGTGGACTGGGCGTTTGTTGGGGGGAGCGACCGACTGCCGACTGACGACTGCCGAGGATAAGACTGGAGACTGCCGAGGGGAAAGACTGCAGACCGCAGACTGCAGACTGAAGACTCCTGATA
>JACDEQ010000367.1 GCA_013816225.1 Armatimonadota bacterium
GTATCACCGCTCCGACATGGCCGACCCTCCAATTATTCGCCACCCTGCCTGCCTCTGCGAAAGCACGATTGAAGAACGGCGAGGCGCTGCTCATCACAGGTCTGCCTGAGCCTTCGAACGAGATTCTGAGAAAGTCTTTGTTCGGCGCGGGCCAGCCGATCCCAGCTGCGTGGGAACCCACGAACGTGATGCCGAACGGCCTGCCGATTGCGGGCACTATTTCGGCGAAGGTCGAGACTTCTTCGGTCTTATCGCCGCTCCCCGATGGCGGGGACCCCAAAACGCCAACCGTGCCGCTCGGGGCAACGCAGGTTGCCGAGTTAAGATTATGGCGAGAAGACAAGGAGAATCCACATTCAATGGACAGCCCGTTGCTTCACCGAGTGCGCCTCGGAAAGAGAACCACGTGGCGGTTTGAACTCTCCCTCGGAAATGGTGTCATTCGCCATATGGTGATTTCGGAGGACGATGTGGACCCGAAATCCAAGATCTATCTCATGGCTGATCTACCGGCAAGCGTGAAGGCGGAGCTCGAGACTGCGTACAAGGCAGCGACCCAGTGGCGCGGGGGCCAACCACCCCGTACACGGGTATCCGCTGTGCCAAACTAGCCAACTCGCGGAGAGATGGCAGAGTGGTCGAATGCGGCGGTCTTGAAAACCGTTGAGGCGCAAGTCTCCGGGGGTTCGAATCCCTCTCTCTCCGCCAACCCAATCATGGATGAAAGAATCGGTGTCGACGAAAGCGGCAAGGGCGACTATTTCGGACCGCTCGTCGTCGCCGCATGCTTCGTGGGGCCGGAGCACCTCGCCCAGCTCGAAGGCGTGCGGGACTCCAAGAAGCTGACCGATAAGCAAGCGCTCGGTCTATCAATCCAAATACGAAGGGCTTGCCCCCACTCGGTCATCTCGATCGGCCCGGCCAAGTACAACGAGCTCTACGATAAAATGCGGAACCTGAACGATTTGCTCGCCTGGGGGCACGCGCGGGCAATCGAAAATGTGCTCGATCAACGCGACTGCACGCTTGTCATCAGCGATCAGTTCGCCAAGCCCGACACGGTGAAAAAACAGCTCTTCGCGAAGGGAAAGTCCGTGGTGTTGGAATCCATTGTTCGGGCGGAGTCGGATATGGCCGTCGCGGCGGCTTCGGTTTTGGCGAGGGCCGAATTTCTGCGCAAACTGAGATCCCTTTCGGAGGTCTGGGCGATCGATTTGCCGAAGGGCGCAGGCCCGCCTGTGCTCGTAGCCGGGAAGCGGTTCGTAGCGAAGCACGGCTTCGCCAAGCTCGGCGAGGTCGCCAAGCTACACTTCAAGACGACCGCTCAGTTCTGATAGGTTAGACCTGTCAGCCATGTCCGACTTGTCCGACTGGGGAAGCAGGAATTGTCAAATGAATCGCGAAGTGAGGACAGGTGTGGTACAGCTTAAGCGCGCGCGAGAAGCTGGGAATCACCTCGGTCGCCGCGGTGGCCATCGCGGGCGCAGGATGGGTGGGGTTCAAACAGGTCGCTTCGCCGACTCTGGAGTCGTTCGCGCCTGGAGTCCAAGGACAGGCGTCGCCTGTCTTCTCGATCCACGTGGCGGGCGCCGTGCGTAAGCCGGGTGTCGTTCGCGTAAACGAAGGGATGATGGTGCAGGACGCCATCCGCCTCGCTGGCGGCCAAACCGCAGATGCCAACCCGAACGCGGTCAACCTGGCCGCACCCCTCGTCGCTAATTCGCAGCTCTATATTCCCGCGATCAGCGAAATTGTAAGCTCCTCTCAGCTCGGACCGTATGCCCCAAGCCCTAAATCCACAGGCGGGCAGGACGGAGGGGTTGTCGGCATCAATTCCGCCACGGAGGCGGAGCTCGACACGCTGCCGGGCGTCGGCCCGGTTACCGCGCGTGCCATTATTAGCCACCGCAGCGCGATCGGCGGCTTCCGGTCGGTGGACCAGCTCCTCGACGTGAAGGGCATCGGCCCTGTGAAGCTCGCGAAGATGCGCGGACGTGTGACTTTGTAGACTTATGGTAACGACGGCGGCGAATCGGTGGTATCTGCGGTGGATTTTCGGGCCGTTGCAGTTCACAGGTGAGCTGTTCGTCCTCATTTGGGAGGGTTTTAGCCGCATTTTCTCGCGTCCGTTCGAGTTCAAGGAGATGATCGGTCAGATGGTTTTCGTGGGTCTCGGCTCGGTGCCCATCGTCGCGCTCACCACATTCGCCTCCGGCGCGGTTATGTCTCTGTATATATCCCCGCTCCTCTCCAATATGGGCGTCACGACGATGATCGGAGGCACGGTGGGGCTGACCGTCACGCGGGAACTCGCCCCGGTGGTCGCGGGAATCATGGTCGCCGCCCGGTGCGGAAGTGCGATGACCGCCCAAATCGGCTCGATGGCGGTCACCGAGCAGCTCGACGCACTCAAGGCTTTAGGCGTGAATCAATACAACTACCTGCTCGTCCCGCGCCTCCTGGCCACGGTCCTAATGCTCCCGATTCTGGGGCTGCTCGGCGTTTACTGCGGCGTGATCGGGGGCCTCGTTGTGGCTACCGGCCACGGAATCCCTGCGGCTACGTTCCTGAACTCGGTCGAAGTCATGCTCGACTACTGGGACTTCCTCGGAGGCGTTTTGAAGACCGCGTTCTTCGGCCTGGTGATCACGATCGTCGCCTGCCAGCAAGGCTTCGGCACGAAAGGCGGCGCCGTCGGTGTCGGCAAATCGA
>JACDEQ010000093.1 GCA_013816225.1 Armatimonadota bacterium
ACTTCCGTTTGCAAAACGGGAGTTTCAACCTCGATAAAACCTTTCCCTTCGAGAAACTGCCGAGTGGCTGTGACTACTCTTGCTCGATCGAGGAGGGTTCGGCGGCTGTCTGCATTTGCGATCAGGTCGAGATATCGTCTGCGATACCGCTCTTCGACGTCGGCCAGGCTATACCATTGGTGGCCTTCCTTCTCCTTGCCGAGGGGCAGCGTATGGAGGCTTTTTGCGAGAACGCGCACGTCGCGCGCATGGATCGAAACTTCCTCAGTCCGAGTCTTGAAGACCTCCCCGGAAACGCCGACAATATCACCGATGTCAACGAGCGAGAACACCTCCCAAAGAACCTCACCGACGTCCTCCTTTTTCAGGTAGACCTGCATCCGGTCACCCTCGCGTGAGATATCGAAAAATGCGGCCTTACCCATTGTGCGCAGAGCCGTGATGCGCCCCGCCAACGACACGGTCTTGCCTTCGAGCACGCCAAAGCCGTCCCGGATGTCCGGCGGGAAATGCGTTGTGAGGTATTCCTCCGCGATGTAAGGGTCGTGGCCGAGTTCTTTGAGACGTTCTAGCTTTTGGAGTCTGAGCTCCTCGCTCACTTCACGCCCTTGGCCAGGCCCTTGATTTCGTAAGTGATCTTGCCGGCCGGCGCCTCGACGGTCACTTTGTCGCCTTTCTTCTTACCGAAGATCGCCTCGCCGAGAGGCGATTCGGTCGAAATCCTGTCCTCATCCGGATCGGCTTCAATGCTGCTCACGACCATGACCTTGAACTCGTCCTTGCTCTTGGTGTTGGCGAGTTGGACCAGCGAACCGATGGTCACTTCCTTTGTCGAAACGTCTTCAGGCGTGATGACCTGAGCGTTGGCGAGAACGGACTTCAGATCGACGATACGGCCTTCCACCATTGCCTGTTCGAACTTCACTTCGTCGAGCTCGGAGTTATCTTCGCTAAACTCACCGTGCTCCTTGCTATCGCGGATACGCGCGGCGATTTCTTGACGACGCGCGGTCGTCAGATACTGCAATTCTTCTTCCAGTCGCTTATGGCCGGCTGGCGTTAGATAGATAACATCGTTTGTATTGTCGGACATTGACATGATTTTTTACCGAATGGTCACGTAAGCGAATCGAGGCATTATGACCTAGATGGCCCTGAGTGTATCGTGGGCTGATGGTTAAGAACGTCATTCATGGAGATAAGGTTTCAAATTGGAAATAAATTTACCGGAGATAGCCGCCTACTCCGGCATCAGGTCAGACAAGCGCCTTCGCTGAGCAAGCTGCCTGAGGCGTTTCAGCGCCTGGACCTCTATTTGACGAACCCGTTCGCGCGAAAGCTGCAAGTCGGATCCGATGTCGCGCAGAAGCAACGCTTCGACGTCGCTCTCTAGGCCGATTCGCTGGCGGATCACACGACGTTCACGCTCGGGGAGGACCTCCAGGACTTGCAATAGATGGGATAGCGATTCTCGGCTGAGCGCCACCGACTCCGGGTTATTTTCGCTCTTGTCGGCTTGCATGGACAAAAGGTTCGTGCCTTCGTCGTCCCCGAGGCTCACGTCGAGAGAAATCGTTTCCATTGGGCATTGCAACGTGCTAAGAAGCTTCGCCAGCGAAACTCCGAGAATCTTTGCCAACTCTTCGTTGCTCGGTTCTCGGCCGTGCCTCATGGCGAACCCGGTGCGCTCGCGGTCGGCCCGTCGGATGAGCTCGACAACGTGGACGGGCAGCCGAATCGAGCGCGCTTTGCTTCCCACTGCACGGCCAATCGTTTGGCGGATCCAATGCGTGGCGTAGGTCGAGAATCGGTATCCTCTTTCGGGATCGAAGCGTGAAACGGCGTTCATCAGCCCAATCGCGCCTTCCTGTACGAGGTCTTCGAAGGGAATGGAGCGGTTGCGATAGTGTTTGGCGATGCTCAGGACGAGTCGCATGTTGGCCTCGATCAGCTTGCGGCGGGAGTTATCGTCCCCTGCACGAGCCCGCATTGCGAGGTCCCGCTCTTGTTCGGGTAACAAAAGTGGAGTTTGAGTCAGACGCGCGAACGACGGCGCTTCGTGCTCTAATCTATCGTCCTGCCAATCTGGCGATATGCCTGCCGTTTGATACATTTGTGAACCAGAGCCGCAAAGGCCCAACCCCCAGTGCCTCAGACACTATATTCTATGTAGACTATATTCTATGTAGACGCCGATAAGGAGTAATTGTTCTTTCAATGCTTGGCAAATGAGGCTTAAGGTTCATGTCGGCGGAAACCCTTCCGCCTTCTTAGGAGTCAAGCTAGCTCCTGACCGCTGTTTCACCCCGCAAGATGAAGCCGCGGGTTAGGTACACTACGCTGCCGCCACGAGCCTGGCTTGATGCATTGGGCGGCGTCCAACGAAATATGAATACTCTGGGCTTTGAAAATAGGTCAGCGCAACTTGCGCTGCTGGGTCATCTGGCGGCTGGGTTCGCTCCGGGGCTTGGGTCAAGTGTCGGGCGCCACTCGAATCGATTGACAGGAGGTTGTTGGCGGTGCTGTATGTAGCGCTCTTTGGCATCTTCGCCGGCGCGATCGTCATCCCGCAGAAGAAGAATTGGTTTTCCGCGATTGTCGATTGGATTCGCGCACGCATATCTCGCGCGCAAACGATCGAAGAGGTTCAGCTCGATAAGGGCTGGGCTGTTTTTACGTCCGACGACGATCGCAGCTTCCACGATTGGCTCGACAAGGACGACTTTCACAACCCGCGCTTAGCGGATCGGCTTCCGTCTCTGGGCAGCCATCTTTTGGTAGAGCTTTATGGATGCGATGGTCGGTCGTTGGAGCAAGAAGCGTTTGTTCGAGACGCCATGGTCGAAGCGGCGAAGCGAAGCAACGCGAGTGTCGTTACAGACTCTTTCCACGAGTTCAAGCCGTACGGCGTGTCCGGAGCCGTAATCATCCAGGAATCTCACTTCACCATCCACACCTGGCCGGAACATGGCTACGCCGCAATAGACCTTTTTTATTGCAGCAGCACCGTAGCAGTCGACGAAGCGGTGCGAACTCTGCAACAAAGGTTCGGTGCGGCGCGGACAAGCTATCTGCTCGTCCGGCGCGGACTACAGGGCGAAGTAGAGCGGTAGATGGTTTCAGCCTAAGTTCGATGTCGGTTAAGGCTAGCTAAAGCTGCGCGCTCCGAAGGGTAGGTCCTCGAATGCCAAAGCATAGGTTACCGGCGTCAGATACGCGAGGTCGAGGCTTTTGGCTTCGTAGGCTAAATCGGTCCGCACTTCCTCGCCCTTGCTCGCCCAGCAATAAGCCGAAAAGCCGCCGAACGACGGGATGAGCGCCTGGTACCAGCCGGACTTGTCGAATAGGCGATTGAATGTGTCGAGGATGCCCTGGATGCCGTAAGGGCAGAACACGTTGTTGTCGGCCTGCGTCACGAGAAGCCCCCTTTTAGTAAGTGTGTCCCGGCAGTCGTTGTGGAACTCGTCCGTGAACAGGCGCTCGCTCAGGCTGCCGTCCTCCTCTTCGTACACGTCGGTGATGTCCATGACGATGAGGTCGTAAGGGTCGAAAACATCGTTCAAGAAGCCGAAAGCGTCCTGGATGTGCAGGCTAACGCGGTGATCGTTGAACGCTCCTGAGCTAACGAAGGGCAGATGCTCCTGCGAGACCTCGACGACGCCGCGATCGATCTCGACCATGTCGATCGTTTCCAAGGATTTGTGCTTGCAGAGTTCGCGAAGGACGCCGCCATCGCCGCCGCCCACGACCAAAGCGCGCTGGGGGTCGTCGATCGATAGCATCGGAATGTGCACTAGCGCCTCGTGATAGGCTCTCTCGTCGAGCTCAGCGAGTTGAATGTGGCCGTCGAGGAGCAGAACCCGCCCGAACGCCTCGGTGTCGTAGACATCGATGGACTGGAACTCCGTTTCCCGATGGCAAACGTGCTCCTTCACCTCGACCGACATCAAAAGCTTGGTGCTTCGAATGGGAAACTGCAGGTGCGCCACGGCCAATTGTAGCCGGACCGTTTCACCTCTCCCCGTGGGAGAAGGTGGTGAGCGCCGGGAACCGGGTGAGGTGTGCTGCCGGCAGGATGCTGGCGTTACTTGCGCCGCTCGATTGATATCGCTTTGCCGTAGACGCTACCCTTGCCGACCCAGCCATTCAACCCACAGCTGTTGTTGCCTATAAGGACCCGCTCGCCGTCGACCGCCTTAATCAAGTGCAGAAAGTCGCCCCCCTTGACCCTGACCAGAACGATATCATCAACACGTAGAGTGTTCATGTTTTACCGGTGACATGGTGACGATATCGCCGTCGTTCACCTTGCCTGCCATCGAGTGTCCTCGCGGCTTGACTACGGCGTCTTGTCCCCTCGCAAGGGCTTCCTTCGCAAAATCGGCCCAGCCCATTGCCCCGTTGTAGCGCCGGCATTCCCGGCAGGATGCCGGCGCTACGGCTGCGCGGTAAAATCGACGCCCTGCAATGTCCTTCAGCCAAAGCACCGGAATGTTCGTCGCCGAGACCCATACGTCGGCAGTCACGTGGTTCTTCACCATCGAGAAAATGCTCCTCTCGGGCAAGACCAAGTACCAGGACTACCAAATCTGCGAAGTCCCGCGCTTCGGCAAGTCGCTCTTCCTCGACCACAACATCCAGACGTCCCTCTTGGACGAGCACGTGTACCACGAGTGCATGAGCCAGCCGGCGATGACCGTCCACCCGAACCCGAGGAAGGTGGCTGTTTGCGGAGGGGGTGAGGGCGCGACTCTTCGCGAGGCACTGACGCACAACACCGTGCAAGAAGCCGTGATGATCGACATAGACGAGGAACTAGTCGACATGGTCAAGGAGCACATGAAGGAGTGGCACCAGGGCGCATTCGAGGACCCGCGCACCACGCTCGTGCACGCCGACGCCCGCCGGTACCTCGAAGACCACCGAGGCGCCGGTTTCGACGTAATCCTGAGCGACCTGCCCAACCCGCATGAAGACGGCCCGGCCGTCCGCCTCTTCACCAAGGAGTACTATCGAGTCTGCGCTGACGCGATGAGCGACGACGGCGTCTTCGCCATGCAGGCCGGATGCGCCAACGCGAACTATCCGTACTGCTTCTCCGCGTGCATGAAGACGCTAATGGACATGCCGGACGTGTTCCCGATCGTCCGGGGCTACTGGGGCCACGTCACGACCTTTATGATGCCGTGGGGCTTCATTCTGGCGAGCAAGAAACACGATCCCATGGAGCTGAGCGAACTCGAAATCTCCAACCGCTTCGCCGCGCGCGGGGTGAAGGACCGATACTACACTCCGCGCTTCCACAATGCGGTGTTCACCTTGCCGGATTACCTGTACGAGGCCATCGAAGAGTGCGGACGCGTCGTCACCGACGCCGCTCCGTTTTTATGGGAGGCGTGATAAATTAGACGAGAGGTCGCAACTCCCTTCGGTGATTTGCCCAATTTCTGCGCCCGAGCACAAATTCATCACCCCACCTGCTGGCCATCCCCCGCTCCCCAGCCGAACGACCTCGGCAAACCGGCAGGGTGCAGCATTTCGACTTCGTACTGGGCAGCCGCTTGCGAGAACAGCAACGCGCGCAACACCCGGGCGGCACTCGTCAAACGCCTCATTTACGTTAGTTTGCGCCGCCCATCTAAGAAACTCGACTGCCGAATCGACACCGGGGCCGTCCGCCAATAGTGCAAGATCAGTTCGTCCGAATATCCCGCATCCATTTCACGTGCAAATCCAAGAACAACCGATTCCGCCCACCTATGTGCGCCGACTTGCCTTTCAGTTCATCGGGAACACTCGGAATCGCCCTCGGGAAATAGGGATCGACCGTGAGCTCCACTTCGGATAGCCCGTCCGGGTTGCCAGCCTGCTGGTTGCCGGCCTGCTGCAAGTCCTCAAGGCAGGCCTGCGGCGTCTTGCCCCAGAAGTTGTCCAAGGGCACCGGCTCATCGGTCCGATCGAAGCGCCACATCCAGTAACGGGTAACTCCAACGGGCGTCTCCTGCCTGGACTGGATCGCCTCTCCGACCGCCGTGCCCTGTAGACTCGCACACGTCCAAATTTCCTTGCTCTTGATATACGGCTCCAAAACCACCGCCGCCCAACCCGTGCGCGGGTCGCTCGGCGGCCACGAGTCCCAGGGCCGGTATCCGAGCTCGAGCTTCAGGTCGCGGCGATCTGGCATGTGGTCGTCGGAATCGGCGAGATACATGTCGAGCGCCGCGCCGAGCTGGCGCAGGTTGGCGATGCAGCCGCTTTTTTTGGCCATCTCCTTCGCGCGGGCGAGAACTGGGAACAAGACAGCCGCCAAAATCGCGATAATCGCGATTACGACCAACAGCTCGATCAGCGTAAATCCTGCTTTCCGGTTCAATTTAGGGCAGCCTATAAATGACGATTTCCGCGGTTGTCTTGGGCGTCGGCCATGTCGGACAACTCATTTTCGCCTAGGTATGCCTGTGCCCATGCCACACCGCTCATTCGATAAAGGCTTTAGTTCTTGCTGCCGTAAATGCCGTCGAGCGCGCCCCACATTGCCTGGCTCACGGTCTCACATGCCGTCTTCGCTCGCTCGTACTCGGTGTCGTTCATCGCTCCGATGAGCGTGTCCAGCTCTTCCACTTCGTGCCACTTTCCGGCGTGCTCCTCGAAATACTTTTCGCCCTTCGAATCCACCTTGTAGTGCTCACGCAGCCCGTCGAGCTTCGTCTGCGCAGTGTCGGGCTGCTGCACTTCGAAGGCGTAGAGAGCACCGACGGCGCTCGCGGCCGCGGAGAAGGCCGTCTTCACCGCGTCGACCAATGCGCCGGTTTCGGCGAGCGCCGGATGCCCCTCATAGGTGCCGTCGCCATTGCGGCTCTTGCGAACGGCCGCAGCGAAGTCGAGCCAGAGGCCATGGTGTTCGCGCTCTTCGTGGGCGAGGGCGCGTCGGTCAAGTCTGTCCCAGCCGCCGGCGATCAAATTCACAAAGTGTCCGTAGTCCTCGGCGTAGCGATCCAGCTTCTCGATGGGGAGCGTTCCATGGCGCCAGTCGGTGTAAAAGGGGTGTTTGTTGAGGTCGTATTTAGCGACGATTTCGCGAAGTTCGGTAATGCGGCTCATCGCTAACTATTATCCCCTATCTCTGGGCGGCAACGTCGACTAAGTGCCTTTCGACTTCCGCGCAGCGAAGATGGCGCCACGCCGCGACAATTGAGTTGCCGGGCTCCTTCTTTGTAGGGCATAGCAGCCCCGAGCACAAGTGCGGTTAGTCGCGATTGGTTATTGCGGCGCTCCGGCCTGGGAGCGCCGCGCATTTTCAGGGTGCCGCGGGCGGCAAAGGTGGCGGCTGTTGAATCGCTGCGCGCAAATCTGCCGTGGCCAGCGTGGGGCTCCAGAGAAACACCTTCTCTCCGTGCACTTCCGCGGTATCGTCGCCGACGCTCTTTCCGCCCCCGGGAAGGAACACGGCCGCATCGTCGGTAATCGCGATGCCGCCGATGGGAGCGATTCGCTGCACGTGCGAGGTCACATCGATCACGTGTGAAAACTCTACGGAACGGACATCCTGCCCGGAGGTCATCACCGCTCCGGTGTGAATTCCACACCGGACCTCGAACGGATGGTCCGTCTTGTTGCGGAATGAGTTGAACTCGATCATTCCGCCTTGGATCCGCCGCGCGGCCTTGAAGGCTTGGCGAGGATGTTCAAACGTTAGCATGATGCCGTCGCCTGCGGTGCTGTGGAGCTTTCCTTCGAACTGCTTCCCGCTAGCGACTACGAATTTCGTGTACTCGCCGAACGTATATTCAGAGGCCAGCGGATCGGTAGCCGCCTTTATTCTCGTGCTGCCGACGACATCGACGC
>JACDEQ010000094.1 GCA_013816225.1 Armatimonadota bacterium
CCTTGGGCGGCCACCCAGGCCGTCCGCGGCTTGATGAAGCTTACTTCCTCGATCTTGTCGTGCGGTTTCTCCCAAGGGTCGCATGAAAACCCTGCTGGCTTGAGATAGCGATGAGTTATCAGGTTCTCCAAGCCGCAGGATGAGCAGACCTTGGGATCGACGTGGGTGGTCCCCGTCGCACCGCAGTTCTTGCATCGCCAAGCCACGCCGAGCGACTGGATGTTCCTGGAGTTCTCCTCCGTGACTGGACGCTTCCAGTCGAGGGTCAAGCCGGCGGAGCGATAGACTCGGCCATCGACCACGACATCGGTGCCGGGCGAGTAGTCGCGAATCGCGAGGTCGAGCTGGCGGCTCGGCGTGTCGCGCAGGTGGAAGCGACGGTTGGCGCTGTCCGATGTCGGCGATACATCTCCTGGCTTCGGAGCCAGTTGTTCCCCCTTCACGAATACGTGGTTGTCAAAATTCACGACGTCGGTCGGGAAACCATAGCCGGGAAGGAATCCACGCCCGGCGAGATCGCCCAATAGATATTCTCCGGTGAGACGTTTGATCTGCCGTTGTAGGGCAAACGTTCTCGGCGCATTGTCCTTGGTGTCCGTCAGGTCGAAGCGAATTGCCTCGCATTCTCTGGCGAATTCCTCTCGAGCGAGGTGGATTGCTTCGCGAGTCTCGTCCAAGGCCGAAATATAGACTCCGTCGAGCGCTGTGCCGACGAGAAGACGCTCAAGTTCCTTAATTAAAGCCGGATCACTACGAAGAGAGTCTGTACCTATCCAAATGATAAATCCTTCCGATAGTGAGGTCCCTGGGTCCATGGCGTCGCCATCGCGCTTGAATCCGAAGAACGGTCCGACCGGGATCTTATGAAGCTCGGTCTGCTGTGCCGCCAGGAAACGAGAGAGCATTGTGGCATTCACGTGCCTTTGCACGATGACAGCTTGGGCTTACTAGGCCATGCTATCGCGTATTTATTGTCGAATATCTGAGCCGGCGGCTTGATCGTCTTGAGGGAACCTTTGTGGGAAATCCAGTGAAGGAAGACAGGATCGACGTGAACGCACCAATTCTGTCTGGCAAAGCGCGTCATCGCGATGTAGAGGAAGTCACGCCAATCCTTCAAAGTCCCGCCGCGCGCCTTGAATACGTCGGGAACCTGATGCTCGCCGATATCTTCGAAATGTTTAAATCTTAGGGTTGCAAGACCCATCGTCTCAATGCTGTTGGCACGCACAGGCTGACGAAGAAATTCGCGAAGCAAGAGAAATTCCGCGAATTGATTTCCTTTGGAGAATTCCGACTCACGACTAACCCACACTTCGCTGCGGATGAACCTCTCGATTCGATCGTCTGACGCGATGGACTGAACCATGCGCGTCCACGTTAACGGTTCAGGCTGATCTAACACAGCCAGTTTTCGTTTTTGTTCTTCGATAATATTGTGCAAACCAGGAGTGTGGATTGCGGCAGCGCGCAACACCGTTAAGTCGGTTTCGAGCTTCTGCCGTTCCTGCTGTTTCGAAGCGTTACCAGCGCCTACAGTGGCTTGGAGAGTGTGGTATATGAAGGCACGAATGTAGTTCTGTTCGGCGTCGCGTTGGAGTTTGGCGGACAGGCGCGCTGTTCCCTGGCGGCTGTCCGTGAACATAAGAACCTGATGTCCATCAGCCGGACGCAACCTCAAGTCGGGTTTTCCATTACGAATGGGATACCGAGCCGATGGCGCATCGTCCAGAAGCTCGGGCACAATGCTCCCCAAAAGGAACGGAGCGCCCATTCGGATCGACAAGAGTCGTTCAGCCGTGCTGGAAAAGGTCGCGCCACAATGCGGACAAGCGCACGGGTGTTCAAGCCGGAACTGTTTTGAAGTCGGCTGGGGTTGGTCGCGGATTTGGCCACTGTCACAGTCAATATTCTGGATGCTGCCGTAATTCGCGGCCAATGGCGCAACAAGCACCTGATGAGACGTTTGATCAAAGAATTGAGTGATGTCGTCGCCATGCCCCTCTTCGTCGCCTTCGTCAGCAGTGCTGCCGGTCTCGGACTGCTCCAGTTCGGAAAAGAATTCGTCTTCCACATCCCCGAGAGGGAGAGGTGTCAGCCATTCTCTGCTTTGTTTGTCGGGGACCCGCTCGGCCGCGAGCGAGACTTGCCCGCATCGGCTGCAATATTTGATTTCAAGCATCGGCGATTGGCAATGGGGACAAAGGTCGGTGTGTTCAAGTTGAACTGCGCCGAAGCCCCACGTCACATCGTCGAGTTTAGACTTCTTGCGGCCTGTGCACTCAGGGTTCAAGCAAGCCCATGCACCGCCTTGCGAGCGATGGAACGCATGGATGCGAAGGGGCAGGAGTTTCTCGCCCGCCTTTTCGGCACGACTGCCCGCCGCGAGGATACTTTTCCCGATATCAGGATCTGAAGTGCCGATCGCTTCACACCAGTTCTTGAAGCCTGTCGGTTCCAAGGAGACCTTGTTGAAGCCATTGACATAGGCTGGTGTGCTGCCAAGACGTTCGAATAGAGCCTCGGCTTCCAACTTGTTCATTTCGGCAGGACCAGGAAGAATGGTGCTGGGCTTCAACGCTGGTAGTTGAGGCGTTTTTCGATGTCCCTCAATCACAACGACCTGTGCTTCGGGAACACCTGCAACCTGGGCCAGGAATCGCTGAAGGCCTGCCTTAGTCTGCGGGTCGCCCTGCTTGCCGATGGTTGCCGATGTCGCAACGAAGCGAACATTCTTCGACTGGACGCCGAAAGCAAAGAGGACGCGCCGCAAAAGGAGCGACAACTCGGCAGCCTGGGAACCGACGTAGGAGTGTGCCTCATCAAGGATAATGTAGCGTAGCTTTCCTTGCGATTTCTCCAAGATCGGCCGATCCTCAAATCTCACCAGGATGTATTCAAGCATGGTGATGTTAGTGACGAGCATCGGCGGTGGGCTTGCCCGGAGCATGGCCCGATCGATGACCTCCTCAGGCTTGCGCCGTCGTTCCATTTCCGGTGCAGTCTGCGGGGTCTCGCCGTTGAACAGCGAGAAACGAACCTTCCCTCCAAATGGCGCCGTCCAGTCAGACAAACGCTCGCGCTGGCTGCTGATGAGGGCATTGAGTGGATAGAGCATGATCGCCTGAACCCCGATCATTGTGCGACCGGCAGCGGCCTGTTCGACCAGAGTATTCAACAGTGGAACTAGGAAGCACTCCGTTTTTCCCGATCCCGTGCCACTGGTCACCATGACCGACTTCGGCTCGCTGCCGAGCAAGACCTTCCATGCTTCGACTTGGTGTCTGAAGGGGTGCCACGATTTGCGGAATCGATGACGTTCCCGATCGCCGGTCTCCAGGGTATCGCCGCCATCGAGTGCTTCAACGAGATCGAGGCGCAGCAGCTTGCCAGCGAGGTCCTCAAGCCGCTCATTGGCCGGAACGAAGCTATGCGCCGCTTCGATCAAAGGGTCGCTCAAAAATGACCCGGGCTGGCCGACGCCGCCCATTGCGGATGTCAAATATTCCCGCAAGGCAGCAGACCGTGTTCCGGATCTCGCAACGACAGCGGATGTGATGCGTTGCGCGACGCGCGTGATCGTGTCGAAGGGAGTGTGTTTCATGAACTCTGTTTGCCAGCCGGCGACGGAAGTGGAGCTTTCTGTTTGGTTAGACCGATGATTAGGCCGAGGAGCAACGAGTCTTCGAAATAGTTTGGGTCAAAGGCACGGCATACGCGAATCATACGTTCAAGGTCCAGCCCCCAAGAAACCTCCCCTAGTGCGATTGCTGCCGCGGCATAGGGCGCGTCGAGGACTGGACAGACATCGTCCGTGGCCTCGAAATTCGCGGTCAACAAGTTCTTGAAACGTGCGCGAAATCCCTCCTTCGGCCACGCGCGATTATCATTGGATGATCGAACCCTTGTAGCCTCTTTGCGCCAAGTTTCGATAAGCGTCGGGATCATCGCCGGTGCAGCACCGATCAATGGCATCGCTTGCTTCAGCCGTTCCGGAGCGCTAGAATCTAGTGCTATTCGGAGTTCTGTCATTGCCACGGCAAGATGCACAGACAGACATGGCTTTAGGCGCGCGATGTCCTGAATGCGCTTCCCAACCTGCTCGTTCGCGACCTTTTGGACCAATGCCAGAGGCAAACGTGCGTTGACAAGTTTGTTGAAGTAACCGACGTGATACTCCGACAGCGTGCTGACCCATGATTTCGGCGGGGTCGTGAACCAACTCAATGGCAGCTTTTCGTCGAGATCAGAGATGTTCGGGAGCAACTCATCCCGTGCATGGATGACCATCTGGATGGCGGCGGACGGAACCGTCGGCAGCAAACGGAAGACATCGAATGCTTGAGGTGGCAGCTCAGGATCGAGAGTTCCGAAAAAAGTGATGAGGCGTTCTCTCTGGCCAGGGTCATTCCCTTCGCCGATCCGGATTAAAAGAGAAGTCAGCAACCGTTCCCGATCGCTCAGCTTGGCCGTCGTAACTGCTGCAAGGAACGGGTCAACACTGACGTCGGCCCAAAAGGCACGGTTTACACGGAGTGGACGAGATCGCGTCACACCATCGACTTTGGCATAGACAAACTAAGGCCCTTCGCCTTCGGGTACGGACCAGTGCAGCCCACTCTCATAAGTTGATGCGTCCAGTTCTCTGTCAGCATTCGTCAGGTCAGCAAAAGGACGGCCAAAAACCTCTATTTCTTCTGCGTGCTCGGTCAACAATTGCTTCCTGCTGGGCTCGGTGAGTGTGACCTCATCATGTTCGTCTGGCTTCAAAGCTACGTCGAACCGACGAACGTGGATCGTCGCCACTTGGAATCCGCCATGAAGTGCTTCCACCCTAACCTCGGCGTCGAGATCGTCAGTCATTGCGAAGAGACGCTCGATGTCGTCCCGAATTTGCGAGAAGGGAAGCGTGCGTTCGAAATTGCGATCAACAGTCAGGATGCGATCCGACTTGCCGTGCTCGCGAACGCTAATAAGGACTTCGGCTTGATTGACAGTTTCAATAGAGGCACCACGTAAGCCAGCGACAGTCAAGTTCGCGTGTGGCGGTATCGGATTGCCTTCCTTGTCGTAGAAAGCAAGCTTATCTGTCAGCACTGGGACTTCCAGAACAATCTCGCTTGCCGGCCACCTCCACCGCAGACTCAGATTAGTATTACGAGCGCCGAGCGAAGTCACCGTGAATTGTGGTTCGCCAGACAAACTGATGCTAACGCGAACCCGTTCATCCGCAATGTCGAGTGGCTGCACGCTCACTGCCTCTAATCCTCGGGTCTCGATAATGCATGTGCCCTTGCTTGGCACGGACACTCTGATTTCTGAGGACTTCGGAAGATCGGCAAAGGTCAGTCGATCAAAAACTGCGCCTTTCTCATCAACGGCTGCAATGTCGATCAGACCGAACGAAAGCTTGCTCGCATCAAACGGCGCCCACTGATCGCCCCTGCCAGAGATACGCATGCGAAGTGATTTATGGTCGCCTTTCTTCCTGAGTGCATTTCGGTGAACGAAGAAGATCGGGCACCCTCGGTAGATCGGGAATCTAGCGTTGGCCCCTCCCAGTCCATGGCCGATCGCTTCGATGCTGGCTGAGTCGGACTGGTCTGCGCCTGATTGAATTCGGTAGGTGTCGCGGCCGACCGTGACTGACACGCTACCCTCGATTGCGAACAGTTTCCATTCAGAGATGGCGCCGATGTATTCGATGCCTGCTCCTTCGCTGGGGGTAACCTGCGCTTTTGCACGGACTGCGAGATAAAGGCGCTTCTCTCTATCCTTGAGTGATCCGCTGCCAAGCAAGGTTAGCGTCGAAGGAACCTCTTGCTCGTCGGCGGCAGAATCTGCCCTGAAGACCAAAACGTCTGAGGTCAGGCGCACTCCGCCTTTCGGCACGAATTCAATGCCGGTCGCGTCATCCGTCGAGAAAACAAGCCGGACATCCTCATCGAGCGGGAATTCGTTGACGATGGTCGGCTTTGCTTTGAGCAGCGATCTGGTTTCCCAACCGCGCCAATCTTCATCACTAATCTTGTCTGCAACGGCAACCGCAGGAAGTCCGATCTTTGCGAGCGCACCGGCCGGCAGGAGGCGTGCGCGATTATACGCGCTGAGTTTCTGCTGGACTTCGGACGGAAGATCGGCGTCATCAATCTTTCCGTCAATGTCCATAAGCAGCCCAAAAGACCACCGCCCATGTTTGTCCCTCTTGACGATACGCGAGCAGGAAACTGGTAGCACCGTCTTCCGTGCGCTGGCGCGAACCAGCCCCTCCACAAGAAGGCGGGCCGAAGCATCGTTCGTCGCAATCGGTAGTTCGGACCGCCATTCTGGGTCAGTGCTATCCAACCATTCGACGGCACCGACTGATATCCCAGCGTCAGCAAGTCGACGGCGAATACCTACGACATGATGAGCAAGGTCCGCTGTCAGATGACAGAGGCTGGCTGCGCGGAACGATGTTGGAATTTTGCGCTGATAGAAGTCCGCATGCTCGATCGCGGCTTCGAGCGTGTCATCGCCCTGACTGGCTGCAAGGGTGACCGTCTGCACATAGTCCGTGAGCCAATTCCGCTCTTGGGTGATCAGTTGCGACGGGAACCCCCCTTCGACGACCAGAGACGCCAAATACTCTCGATTTCTGCCGATTTTTCGGATGTCGCGTCGGAGGTATTTCATCCCTTCCGCGACAAGGCATTGGATGGACTGCCAATCATCGGCTGGCGCGCCAACCGGCTCGGACGGACCAGCCCATGACCACCGGCCGCCATCGAACTCCTGCTGGAACCAATGGGCGGTCCACAGGCAGAACGCAGCCCCGATGGCTCTCGGCGCGCCCCCAATCGAAGTTTTGAAACATTGCTGCAACAATGGCTTGAGGGACTGAACTTCCGGGAGCGAGAGCTTATATCTATAAAGTGGTCGTCCGTCAGGCTCCGCCAACTCACGTGCGTCCAGCATCTTTCGGAGCCATCTGGCTACCAGAAAGTCACTTGCGGTCAAACTCTCACCTCGCCTTTGTCCATCATTCATTCAGATGGCTCACGAATCAAATATATCGTCAAGCGGTCAAGCGAGACCGGAGACCTTAAATCCGCGACGGGATTTTAGATGACGCGGGCGCTTGGGACTGAGGGGGATTTTCCTTAGAGCCTCGCATGCAAGGGGGAGGCACCCAGTACCGATGGTAGTGACCGGTGGTGCTCCAAATCCTTTTGCGTTGCCATCCTAAGTCCAAGAGCTCGGGACTGATGTGCTTGCCCTGACTTTTGAGCGCCATCTCGAATTCTGACATTGAAAATGTCCAACGTCAGCACCCATGGGTGCTGGCCTAATTCGGCCACTCGAATTTGAAAATAGGCCACTGGCCAAAATTCAGGCACCGGCCCTTTTGGGGACGAAAGTGGCCACCCTTGAATCCCAAATGGGCAATTTCAAAATGGCCTGTAGCAGAGTGGGATATTTTGGTTGTAAGATTACCCTTGCACCCCTTGGGTGTTGGGGAATCCGATCATGGCAGAAGTGGAGAGCGGTGAAGTGAGCCGCCAAGCATTTCAGGTCGCCTATCATGGCACCGCTGCCAACGGGCACACTATGGATGTAGAGGCTCTAGCGCCCGCGCTATTGGCTTTCGGAAATCTGATCCGTGAAGCGAACGTTGAAATCAACGGGGATCGCGCGACGGTTAGAGTGCTTGTGGATTCTGATTTCGAACGCAAGTGCTTCCACATAAATTTTGAGATCGTCCAAAATTGGGTTCAGAAGGCTCTTAGCCTTCTGAAGGACGATAGCGTTCAGACATCAAAAGAACTTCTGCAAACCATCGGCATCATAAGCGCTCTAGTT